>NZ_JBEYFE010000017.1:0-220547 GCF_040634235.1 Streptomyces sp. NPDC007157 | reverse complement strand
TTGATGTTGAGGATCAGGTCGGTGACGTCCTCCTTGACGCCCGGCACGGTGGTGAATTCGTGCAGGACACCGTCGATGCGGATCGAGGTGACGGCGGCGCCGGGGATCGAGGACAGGAGGGTTCGGCGCAGGGAGTTGCCGAGGGTGTAGCCGAAGCCGGGTTCCAGTGGTTCGATCACGAACCGGGAGCGGAACTCGTCGACGACCTCTTCGGTCAGGGAGGGACGCTGAGCGATCAGCACGTGGTGTTGCCTCCAGTGGTTCGGCGCCTCCTGTGTGACGCCGTGGACACCACGAAGGGTACGGGCGATGGGGATCTTATGGTCTCCACCGTGGCCGAACCGCGCGTCTCCGCACCGAAGTGGGCCAGAGCCCCTATGAGTGAGTCCGGGCTCACCCCCTTCCTCCGTAGCGGGCCACCGGGTCCGGGCTGCATTGGCGTTATACGTGGCGGATGTGTTCGCCTCGGTACCGCGCAAGGACCAGCGGGCCAAGGGCGACTGCTACCTGCGGGGACTGAAGCTGGACCGCCGCCGCAAGTCCTTCCAGGCCATGGCCGCGCGGCTGCCGGACGGCAACGAGCAGAACCTCCGGCAGTTCGTGAACCAGTCCACCTGGGACCCGGTACCGGTACAGCGTCGGATCTGCGAACGGATGCTGCCGCTCATCGCCCCGGCAGCCTGGTGATCGACGACGTGTCCGTACCCAAGGACGGAAGAATGTCGGTCGCGGTGGCCCCGCAGTACCGCGGGGCCCTGGGGAAACGCGCCAACTGCCAGGTCGCGGTCAGCATCTGCACCACCTGCCAACAATCCCTCCCCAGCAGGCCGCACACCACACCGAGATCAAGAACGACCTAACGGAGTCCTACTAGTGCTCCGACCGGAAAGGTTCGCCGGGGCGGTGGCTTCGCATCGTAGTCTGCACGGTGTGATCAACTCATACGCGAGCTCCGACGATGCCGCAGTAGCGATAGCCGGGGCGCGGGCCGGCGCGGATGTGGTCCGCAACATGTACGGCCGGCGGCTCAACCGCATCGACAAGGGTGCTGGGGACTTCGCCACTGCCGCCGATGTGGAAGCCGAGAAGGCGATCCTCGGCGTCATCCGTGCCGCACGGCCCGATGACGGCGTGCTCGGCGAGGAAGGCGGGCAGCAGGGCGCCGCCGGTGCTGTGCGCCAATGGTTGGTGGATCCCCTGTGCGGCACGCTGAACTACGCCGCCGGCAACATGCTGGTAGCCGTGAACGTGGCGCTGCGCGACGGAGTGGCGGCCGTGGCCGACCCGTTCAGCGGCGAGGTTTTCTTCACCGACGGGGAGAGCGCCTGGGTACGGCATGACGGGGCCGACGACGCACTACTGACGCCCACGGCCGCCACGCGGTTGGTGGACGTCAACCTGGATCCGCCGTTCCCGAGCGCACCCGGCTTCCGGTCCGTGGATCTGCTGGCCCACCCTCAGTTCGTCGAACGATTCCGACCGCGCGTCCTGTCTACAACGCTGGCGCTGGCCTGGGTCGCTGCCGGCAGGCGTGCCGCGTATGTCACCGACGGCGGCGACCTCTTCGGGAGCGTGCATTTCGCGGCCGGCATCGCTTTGTGCCGGGCTGCCGGCTGCGTTGTCACCGGGATCGACGGTGCCCCGATCGGTGACGCAGGTCGGGGGCTTGTGGCCGCCGCCGACGATGAAACCCACGGGCTGCTGATGTCGATGCTGCGCAGCCGAAGCTAGTGCTGTGACCGCATGGGCTTCGCCGAGGCTGGGGCAGGCTGCGACTTGGACGGGCCTGCCGCCCCGACGGATGCCTTTCTCGCTACGGATCCCGGCACGCTCACGGCGTTGAGCCGCGAGGACGTCTGGGCTGCGGGCGTTGGCGTTGCTGATCGGGCTTTCTGTCACCTGAAGTCCTGGCGTGCGGGGATGAGGGCTGGGGGCCACGGTCGACCGCTGCACGCCGCCCGCTAACATCCCTCGCATGACGAGGCGGGGGTGGCGGCTGGGTGTCGTAGCGATGTTGGCGGCGATCTGCGTCTCCGGCCCCGGGCGCCCGGAGGTCATCCGCACGGCGTCAGACCTCGGCTCCCTGCCGGCCGACCGCTACGACTTCACGCCGCAGGACTACCAGCGATCGCAGCGGGCATCGGCCTTGCTGGTCCGGCAGTGCATGGCGGAACGCGGACACCGGGACTTCCCGCTCGACCCCCGCTACCCGAGCGACCCCATCGTCGCCACCGCGGTCAGCACCGACTACGGCGTCCTGGATCTCGCCACCGCCCGCCGCTGGGGCTACGGCTGGGACCCGGCCAAGTCCCTCGCCCTCCGGGCGAAGGGCCGGCGGATGACCGACACCGAGTTTGCGGACTTCCCCGCCTGCAATGCTGAGGCGAGCCGGCGGCTGTTGCGCGGCATCGACGTCAAGCGGGACTGGCTCTACGCGAGTACACGGGCGGCCGAGGTGGACAAGGCGGTCAGGCGCGACCCACGCCTGCGCGCGGCGTGGGACGTGTGGTCCCGCTGTGTGGCAGAACAAGGATTCACGCGCTATCCCGACCCCGTCGCGGCGT
The DNA here is from genome assembly GCF_040634235.1 of Streptomyces sp. NPDC007157. Lineage (NCBI taxonomy): Bacteria > Bacillati > Actinomycetota > Actinomycetes > Kitasatosporales > Streptomycetaceae > Streptomyces > Streptomyces sp. NPDC007157. Next base: position 217,983 of record NZ_JBEYFE010000017.1, on the reverse strand, counting down.
ACACGAACACCGCCTGGCAACGGAGCAGTGACGGCAACACCTGGCACACGCGGCGGGAGCGGGCCACCGCCGTCGCGGACGTCACCTGCAAGCGCCGCCACCACACGGCCGAGATCTGGCACGCTGTACGGGCGCGGCAGCAGGCGGTGGACATCACACAGCACCGCGGCCGCTATGCCGCCGGGCGGCAGGCGCTGCGCACATACCGGGCCACCATCGCCGAGGTGCTGCGGAAACTCGGCTAGTGTCCTGCGCCAGAGATCCGTCGCCGGTCGGGGTGAAGTGCAGCCCGTACCACGGGTGTCTGGCCGGCCAGGACTTGATCGCAGGGATTTTGTGGGTGCCGTAGCTGTCGACGATCAGGTGGATCTGCAGGTGTGCGGGCACCTCTTCGTCGATCCGGATCAGGAACTTCTTGATGGACGGCCCAGGGGCGATCTCCTCATCCCGGTGAGGAGTTGCACTAGGGACGCTGTCAGAGGTGGGGGGTAATGTCGGACCATGACGGCCTTACCGACACCGCCGGGTCGTGAACTACATCAGCGAGGACTGGGACGACAGGTGGCGGAGCGCCGGCACCGTCTCGGACTGGAGTGACCTGCGGATGACTCCGAAGCAACTGGAGGCGCTCAACGCGGAGCTGATGGCTGTCATCGCCCGCCATACCCCTGCTTCGGACGCCGAGCCCGCCCCGGACGCGTTCCCCGTGGTCGTCCAGCTCCAGTCCTTCCCCCGCAAGGAACGTGGCTCCGCATGAGCCACGGCATACGCGGAGGCCTCCTGCGTCGCCACCACGATTTCCGCATGCTGTGGTGCGGCGAGACCGCCGGCAAGTTCGGCGCGTCCGTCACCGGGGTGGCGATGCCGCTGGTCGCTGTCTCCACCCTGCACGCCAGCACGTTCGAGGTCGGCCTGCTGAGCGCTGCGGCCTGGGCTCCTTGGCTGATCATCGGTCTCCCGGTCGGTGTCTGGGTGGACCGGTTGCGACGCAGACCGATCATGCTGGCCGCCGCCGCGGTCTCTCTCGTACTCTTCGCCGGCGTCCCGGTCACTGCATGGTCCGGCCGGCTGAGTATCGGACTGCTGCTTGCCGTCGCCCTGCTGACAGGCACGGCAGCGGTGTTCTTCCAGACCGCCTACAGCGCCTATCTCCCCAGCATTCTGGCACCCGATGACCAGCCCGAGGGCAACGCCAAAATGCACGGCAGCGCATCCGCCGCGCAGATTGCCGGGCTCGGCTCCGGCGGCCTGATCGCACAGTTGGCAGGTGCGGTGAACGGGATGTTCGCCAACGCCGCGACGTTCTTCATCTCCCTCCTGTGCCTTGCAGGCATTCGGCATCGCGAGCCACGCATCACCAGAAACGATCATCGCCCCACCTCACTGATCAGTGAAGTCCGCGAAGGCTTGCGGCTGATCGCCGTCGACCCTTGGTTTCGTACGTTCACACTCTTCGGGGCAGCCTCCAACCTGGCTCTTATGGGATACCAGTCAATCCAGGTGGTCTTTCTGGTCCGGAGCGTCGGCCTGACCCCGGGGACGGTCGGCGTACTCATCGCGGCGACCAGTGCCGGAGGCGTGGCAGGGGCATTCGCCGCACGCCGGGTTGCTCACCGGATCGGCACGGCCCGCGCGACACTGCTGTTCGAGCTGGGCGTTCCCGTGCTCGGTCTGCTCATCCCGCTGACCGTCGGCGGAGCCGGGACCCTGCTCTTTGTGACAGGTGGCTTCAGCGTCTCCGCGGGCGTCGTCGCCGGCAACATCGTCAAGGCGAGCTTCCAGCAACGCTACTGCCCGCCGGAACTCCTCGGTCGCCTCACCGCAAGCACCGCATTTCTCAGCTACGGAACGATCCCCGTCGGAGCACTGCTCGGTGGCGTGCTCGGAACCGCACTCGGCCTCCGCACTGCCATGGCCATCACGACAGCGGGGGTCCCGCTCGCCGCACTGATTCTGCTCTTCTCGCCGATCCGGCGAGCCCGGGACCTGCCGACGTCCCGCCGGACAACGACGAATTCCGAACCTCCGCTGGATTCTGACGGCGAGCCGGCCCTACCTCGTCATTCATCACGATCGCACCGGGCATCTCCCTCTCGGAACCGGGTGCCAGAACCTTCCGACGGCCATCAAGTCCCGGGTTCCCAGGGCGCGGACCGTCACCGCCGCTGAGCGCCTGACCAACGCCGAGGCCCACAAGCTGATCGGCGCCATAGTCGGCCCCCGACCCGGTCAGCTCACGCCGTCCTCGTCCTCGTCCTCGTCCTCGTCGAGCCCAGAGGCATCCGGGTCGCGCAGGGGCCGTGGGGCCCCCGCAGCCGGCTCCGCCGTTGACGGCAGCTCGCCGACCCGAGCGGCGCTACTCATTGCTCACGCAGCGGCAACGGTTCCCGGCTGTCTGCCCGCTGCTTTCCACCGAGCATCCCGTAACATCGGCCGGCGCCTGTGTGCGCGGGCTTTCCGGCGGCACCCGCAGAGCGCCAGGAGCTCCTGCTCAAGGAGTCAGAACCGTCCGGCCGGAGAACGCGGCCCGATACTCGGACGGCGACACGTCGAGGATTCTCCGAAAATGCAGGCGAAGGTTGGATCCGGTTCCCAATCCGACCCGCTCGGCGATCTGGTCGACCGGGAGCTTCGTGGTCTCCAGGAGTGCTCGGGCAGCGTCGACTCGAGCGCGCAGGACCCACTGCAGCGGCGTCTCGCCGGTCTCCTCGGCGAAGCGGCGCATGAAGGTGCGCAGCGACATCCGCGCGTGCGTAGCGAGATCGGTGACCGCGAGCGGTTCGTGCAGGCGCGTCAGCGCCCATTCTCGGGTCGCCGCGAGCGTGTCGCCATGCGGTGCCGGGCTGCTTCGGGGAAGGTACTGGGCCTGGCCGCCGCTCCGATAGGGCGCCGTCACCAGACGGCGGGCGATGTCGTTCGCCACGCTCACGCCGAGGTCGCGCCGGACGATATGAAGGCACAGGTCGATGCCCGCCGCGACACCGGCTGATGTGAGGACCGAACCCTCGTCGACGAACAGCACATTGGGCTCCACCACGATGTCCGGATGGCGCAGCGCCAGCAGCTCCGCTGCGTCCCAATGCGTTGTCGCGCGCCGACCCTCCAGCAGACCTGCGTCGGCCAGGGCGAACGCGCCGTAGCAGATCGACGCGATGCGGGCTCCCCTTGAATGCGCCCTCCGAAGGGCTTCGTGCACTGCGTCCGGGATCGGTCGGCCGACCGGCGCGTAGCCGGGGACGATGATGGTGTCCGCCCCGCTCAGCGCGTCGAGACCCTGCGGCACCGTGTACCCGAAACCCTCACTGGACGGCACCGTACCCGCAGCGACGCCGCACACTGTCAGCTCGTACGGGAGTCCATTACGCGGATGGAACACCTGGGTCGGGATGCCGACGTCGAGCGGGAGCGCCCCATCCAGCACAAGCACCGTCACCCGGTGTGAACTCATCATCGTCCATCTCCGCAGCTCGCGGTTCCCAATCCCCTACGGCAGGATCCTCGCACATATTGGCATTCTTGCCACTGGAGGGTGTCGTCCCATCGCTCGACACTGAGTGGGCCGTCCAGTCGGGTTCGGTCCTATGTCGAGTGGATAGGGGTTAGTTCCATGTCGCGTCCAACGGTCCCGCCGGTCGTTGCCTTCGTCTCGTCGGCTATCGCGTTCATGACAGTGATGGCCGCCGCGGGAGCACCGAGCGCCCTGCTGATCGTCTACCAGCAGCACTGGCATTTTTCCGACACCGAGCTGACGGTCGCCTTCGCGATCTACGCCCTCGCGCTCCTCCTCGCGCTTCTCGGCATCGGTTCCCTTTCGGATCGAATCGGTCGCCGTCCGGTCCTCATCGCGGCCCTCGCACTTCAGGCGGTCGCGATGGTGGTGTTCCTGTTCGCCCCGAATATCGGCGTCATCATCGTCGCGAGGGCGTTGCAGGGCTTCGCGACGGGAGCGGCCACGAGCGCGTTCAGCGCCTACATCCCCGAGGTCGCACCGGTGGCGCGGAAGAAGGTCGCGGCACTGGTCGTGAGCATTGCATCCGTCGCCGGCCTCGGCATCGGTGTGGTCCTCACAGGCGTCGCCATCCAGTTCACGGCAGCACCCGCGGCGGTCGTGTTCGGAGCCGCACTCGCCATTGTCGTCATCGCCATCGTCGTCACAGCGGCCTCGCCTGAGACGGTCGGCGAGCGCCAAGTCGGCGATGCCCTCGTGCCACGCATCGGCGTTCCATCCGCGGCCCGGACCGCGTTCGTTCGGACTGCCCCAGGAATGATCGGGATCTGGATGTCGGCCGGGCTGGTCCTCGGCCTCGGGGCGTCGATCGTTCATCAAGCCCTGGGCATCACCAGTGGAGCCGCCCTCGGCCTGGTAGTCGCCGCCCAGCCCCTGGCTGCGGCCGTCTCCGCGCTGGTACTTGGCCCGCTGATGCCGCCCCGGCGGTTCATGCTCGCCGGGTATGCAGCCGTCCTTGCTGGTGTGTCGCTGGAGGCGTGCTCGTTCGCGGCGGGCCTCGCATCACTGATCATCTGCGGCGCGATCATCACCGGCCTCGGCTTCGGCGCCGTCTTCTCCAGTACGCTCGGGTTCCTTGTCCCGCTGACGCGTGCACAGGAGCGCGCGAAGCTGTTCTCCGCCGTCTACGTCGTCGCTTATCTCGCGTATGGCGTCCCTACCATCGTGGCCGGCTTCCTCAGTGACGCCATCGGTTTGGTGCCCGCAGCAATCATCTACGCCGCCGCAACACTGGCCATAACAGCCGCTGGACTGACCGTCTCGCTCACCCGGACGGGATCGATGTCGAGGGACGCTCTGTCCGGCGGCACGCAAGAAGCACGAGCGCAGGACGTACGAGCGTCCACATCAAGCGCGGCCTAGTGCTGGTCAGCCGTTGCCCCTGGGCCGGCGTTCGAGCATCAGGAAGATCAGGAAGCCGGCGACGAACAGCAGTGCTCCGACGACCAGGAACGGCACCGGTGCGTACTCGTCGGTGCACGTGCTCCCACCAGCCGTCGCGTGACACACGCTCCCGGGGCCTCTCCTGTTCAGGTAGGCGAGATAGAAGGCCGGCAGGGCCAGGCCCGTGACACCTCCGACGATGGCGGCCCTGGGCCCCTTCCGGAGCAGGAACACCGCGGCCACGGCGGCCAGCGCGATCAGGGCGATGCCCACCGTCAGCAAGGCCGCCAGCCCGAGGGCCAGACACCCCCCGACCGCGAGCCATGCCAGGAACCAACCCCACTCAGTCGCACGACTCTGGCCGACCTGGTCTGCGACAACACCCTCACCTTGCACAGCGCCCCCTGTTTCGAGGTGAGACTACGACGAACGGTCAGGCGAAGAGCAATTCAGCTTAGCGCCGCGGTGTGATCGCGGCACAGACCGGGACGGCGGTACGAGAGACGGACGGCCCGGCAATGATGATCACCGTCCTGTACCCCCTGAGGTCTTTCCGCGTGACCACTGATCGGGTGACGGAGTCAGGACGCGCAATGGTGGGGGGTTTGGTGTCGGGGGCTGCCGTAGGTGAGCCGGCACGAGTAGTCACCGACCGACGGATGACCGCCCCACCGCGTTCTGCGCGGCGACTGCCGCGAGCAGCATGTCAGCCAGTTCCGCAGCGGACCGTCCGCCACCCGCGTCGATGCGGTCCATGCCCGACCTGTCGATGGCATCGACCATGAGTGTCTGGTAGCGCTCAGTGCGGGCCAGGAACTTGTCCATCAGGCGCTGTTCCTCGTCGGTGGCTGCTTCATAGCGGCCCGCTGCATGAACGCGGGCGCGTACTACGGCGTCGTCCGCGGTGAGCCACACGGCGGCCGTGTGCGGCACCCGCAGCCTCGCGACGCGGACGGGCCAGAGTGCCGACCCCTCCAGGACCAGGCCCGTCCTGCCACTGCCCTCGGCCGCATGGGCCGTGATCAGCTCTTCGATGCGGGGCCACAGCCGATCGTAGTGGCCGAGAACGGATGTGATCAGTTCGTCCACCGTGAGTGATCCGTAGTGCTCGGCGACGTGGGCCGGCACCTCCCACTCCGGGGTTCTCCAGGGTCGCCCAGGGTGCCGGGCCAGCCCGTCAGTGGTCAGGCACTCGAACCCGAGCTTACCCGCCACCACTTGGGCAACGGTCGACTTTCCGACGTTCGACGTCCCGCCGATCAATACCACCCGCACATCACGCACGCCGAGAACCCTACTGATCCCTCCGGGACGATGCCTGCAGTCGGCGGAGACAGACGATGCAGCACGCCAGTTGCAAAGACCCGTGGTGGGGGTTGGCGCGGCATTCATAGCGGATGCGTAGCCGTTCGAACTGGTGGAGCCAGGCAATGGTGCGCTCGACGACCCACCAGGTCTTCCCCGGGCCGGAGCCATGGGCGATACATCGCGGCCTCGATACGGCATCCGGGCGATCACTCGCGCGTGATCGGCCAGATGTCGGCAGAGGTGGGGGAGAGTCCTACAGGGAGGCGCTGGTACAGCGCGGCGCTCCGGACCCTGGAGGAGACGATCGTATGAACGACAGCGGTGACGGTGACGAACATGTACCGGTGCTGATTGCCGGGGGAGCGCTCGTAGGACTGTCCGCATCGTTGTTCCTCGGGCGCCTGGGCATCCGTCACCAGGTTGTCGAACGCCGCACGACGCTGTCGGAGCACCCGCGAGGCCGGCGCACCAACATGCGGACGATGGAACTCTTCCGGACCGCAGGCCTGGAGCCGGCGATCCGCCGGGCGGCGGGAACCCTGTCTCACAACCGGGGCATCCTTCGGGTGGACACGCTGCACGGCGAACACCGGGAGTGGCTGCAGGCGCCGGTCACCGGCAGACCGCCCGAGCACGGTCTTTGTTCGGCGGTTCGCTGCGATTGCCCCCAGAGCGATCTCGAACCGGTGCTGCTGCGGGGCACCAGCGAACTCGGCGGGGACGTACGGTTCGCGACGGAGCTGATGTCGTTCACACAGGACGATCGTGGGGTAGCGGCTGTCGTGCGCGACACGAGATCCGGTGAGTCCCGCACGCTGCGCGCGGACTACCTGCTCGCCGCCGATGGACCACGCAGCACCGTGCGCGAGCGGCTCGGCATCGGGCAGACGGGACCGGGAGTCCTGTTCCACCGCCTCAGTATTGTCTTCCGCAGCAAGATGCTGCGCGAGTTGGTGGGGGAGGACCATTTCGTTCTGTGCTACGTCACCGATCCTGCGGGCCAGGGCGTGCTGCAGCCCGTGGACGACAAGGAGCGCTGGGTCTTCCAGTTGCCCTGGTTCCCCGAGAGGGGACAGACGGCCGAGCACTTCACCGACGAGTTGTGCATCGAGCACATCCGCGCGGCGGCCGGAATGCGCGACCTGGATATCGAGATCACCAGCAAGGCGCCCTGGCGCGCCGCGGAGCGGCTGGCGGACGTCTACCGGGACGGCAGGGTGTTCCTCGTCGGTGACTCGGCACACGAAATGCCGCCGACCGGCGCCTTCGGCGCCAACATCGGCATTCAGGACGCACACAACCTCGCGTGGAAGGTCGCCGCCGTCCTGCGCGGCTGGGCGGATCCCCGCCTGCTCGACACCTACGAGGCCGAGCGCCGCCCCCTGGCCCAGGTCATCAGCGCACGGTCGACCTCTCAGGCCCGCAGCGACCAGAACTCCGGTTATACCGCCAGGAAATCGGCGGGCTACTCCGAGGTGCCGATCACGGTGGCGCTGGGATACCGGTACACGTCCCCGGCGGTGGCCGGTGCCGGCGGACCCGTCGTCCCCGACCTGTTGCGCCTGTGTGCCGACCCGGGTACTCGCGCCCCCCACATGCAGGTCGTACGCGACGGTGAGGTCCTCTCCACCATCGACCTGTACGAGCACTCCTTCGTCCTGCTCTGCGGGCGCCCGGACTGGTCTGAAGCGGCGCGCGGGGCGGCCGGACGGCTGGGTGTGCCGCTCGAGGCCTATCTCATCGGCCGGGGAGCCGAATACGATCTCGACACCGGAGAGGGTCCTGACTGGTCGGCCGTTCATGGGACGACACCCGACGGCGCGGTCCTCGTGCGCCCGGACGGCTTCGTCGCCTGGCGGACCGACGATGAACCGGCAGCCGACGGACGCGAACTGGACGACGTGATCCGGCGGCTGCTCGGACGGTGAACGACGGCCGACGACCCGACCGTGCCCCCGCCTGCTTGCGGCAGGGGTGCCGTTGGTAAAACGCGATCGAGGAGGAGTTCGGCTCGAAGGCCATCGAGACTGGGCTACCTGACCAGTGCCGTCGAGTGTCCGTGCGAGCCCGCGCGAGCCCGTGCGAGGATCTCGACGTGAACGATCTGCGTTTCCGCCTCGCCGAGGAGGCCGACCTTGCCACTCTCGTCCGACTGCGTGATGACGCTGCCCACTGGATGATCGCCCAAGGCATCACCGGCCAGTGGCAGCCCGGTCAGCTCGATGAGGACCACTTCCGCAGGACCATGGCCAGTGGTGAGGTCTGGCTCGCCGAGGCTGATTGCCGCGTGGCCGGGGCGTGGGAGCTTTGGTGGGAGGACGAGGACGCGTGGGGACCGCAGCCACCGGTGGCCGGCTACGTGCACCGGCTGATGGTGGACCGCAGCAACGCCCAGCCGGGGACGGGACGGGTCCTGCTGCGTGCCGCGGAGCGCCGCATTGCGGCGCTGGGGCGGTCTTTCGTGCGTCTTGACTGCTTGTCCGGCAACACGCGTCTGAACTCCTATTACCTGGATGCTGGCTACCATGTCGTCGGCCACAAGGCAGGCAAACCGCAGCCGGGCGGTGCACCCAAGTCATTCACTCTCTTGGAGAAGGCCTGCGGACCCGCCACGGTGGCCCAGCGACTGCGGCCCGAGGGACACACCGCAAGTCACACTGTCTCTGCGGATTCGTGGGCGTGACCGCAGCGTCGGACAGGTGACCATAGGTCGGGCCGCAGACCTCAGGGGTTCCGAACAGAGACTCAAGCCGGCACACCGCACCGCCAAGCCGGTGCCTCGGTACGCCGTAACCACCCGGGCGCGCTCACCGAGATGTAGGCTCCAAGCCGGCTGCAAGGGACGGTACGTCTACCGTGCTGTTTCATTGATCCGGAGCACCGGAATTCCGGTGAGGCTACCCGGGCGGCGCAACGAGGGTCTCGGATTGGTGTGAGCGACGAAGAGCGTCGGCCACAAATCCCTCCGACTTCAGTTCTTCGACCACAGCGTGCAGGAAACGTACTGCCTCTGGCGTACAGTGCCGGGGAGTCCCGACGGCCTGCTTGATTTCCATGAAACGACCCTCGATCAGCCGGATCTGGTCTGCATGTTCTGCCACGAAGGCGGTCATCGGCTGGCGGATTCCCGCTGCCGCCTCCAGGCCCTGCGCGAGGAAGACATCAACGCCCTCGTCGCCACGCACCACGGTTGCGTGCTGAAGAGTACGACTCAGGTAAAGGTCATACGCGGAGCCCTGCTTCACCCCAATGCGGACGCCCGGCCGGTCGATGTCCGCGGCTGACAGCCTCTCCGATTCCACGGGGACTGCGTACACGCCCTCGATCACCATGTGGGGGGCGGTGAAGGCGACTTCGGCCTCCCGTGCTGGTTCGACTGCGAGGAAACAGAGATCCGCCAGGCCCGAAGTCATAGCCTCGAACGACTTGCGCGCGGCGTCGAAGCGGACAAGCTCTACCGGCACTCCCAAACGCCGGCCGATCTCGCGGGCGATGTCCACGGTGACTCCGGCAGGCTCCGCAAAGGTGCCCTGCGCGAGGACAGGGTTGCCCAGGTTGATCGATGCTCTCAACATGCCTGTCGGAGCCAGGCCTTGAACGACGTTCGCAGTAACGATCCCCATGGGGCGGAGTCTAGGACAGCCATACGGGACGGGAAGTCTGCGGCAGCCCAGTGTCACCGACCAGCCAACACGGGGACTGTCGAACGAGTGGCTCTGGCCCGTAGCCGGTGCTGACGTCAAGCATCCATCCGTGATCATGACGTGGTGATGGACGTCAACTCCGTTGTGAGGACGGTGTTCTCCGGACTGTCGGTGCTGGTTTTCGAGGGCGTGGTGGACGAGGGTGCGGGACTTCGCTGGTGGAGACAGTCCGTTGTCGGGCCTCCGTTTCCGCCCAGTGCCATGCGCCTGGGGTACGACGGGCGGGGTCTGGTCTGGCCCTGACGCCATGCCCTACAGGCCGAGGAGTACCCGGCCGAACGGACTGCCCTCGATGAGGTGGCGCTGTGCCTCTGCGGCCTGCTCAAGAGGGAAGACGCGGTCGACGAGAGGCGTGATGTCCTTGCTGACGACCAGGTCCAGCAGTCTGGCGTTGATGCTGTTGACCTGCTCCTGGGAGAACAGGGAGAAGGAGAACCCGTGTACGTGGGCCACCTTCCAGATCAGGTCGGTGACGTTGATGTCGGCCTGCATACCGGCCGAATAGCCGATGCTGACGAGGGTTCCGCCTCTGGCGAGTGCGCCCAGCGCCTGTCCGGTGATCGGCCCGGCCACACCGTCCAGGACGACGTCGACGCCCTTTCCGTCGGTGAGCCGTGCGACACCGTCCCGCAGTGACTCCTGCGTGAGGTCGATGACCTCGTATCCCGCCGCCCGGCTCAGCTCGGCCTTGGCGGTGCTGGTGGCGGTGGTGACGGCGAGGGACGCGCCGAGATGCCGGGCGATCTCGACACCGCCTTGCCCCACCGCGCCGCCGCTTCCGGGGGCGAGCACGGTCCCGCCCGGCCGAAACCCCGCCAGCTCGGTGAGTGCGAGGTATGCGGTGAGGTAGCCGGCGCCGGCCGACAGTGCCGCGGCGGCCGTGTCGTCCACTTCGTCGGGGAGGAGGAGCAGCTGGGCGGGGTCGGCCACGAGGTAGTCGGCCCAGGTGCCGTCGACACCGATGCCGTAGCGGCCGCCGCTGATCATGACCCGGCTGCCCTCCGCCAGCCCTGACTCACCCGGCTCCTCGACCACTCCCACGCCGACGGTTCCCGGCGTCACCGGGAAAGGCTTGACCGCGCCGGAAGGGAGCTTTCCCCAGCGCACTGTGTCGTCCAGCGGGTGGGTGCCCGCGACCGTCAGCCGCACCAGCGCCTGGCCGCTCGGTGCTGCCGGCTTGGGGATGTCGGTCAGGTTCAGCACGTCGTAGTCGCCGAACTGGTCGTACTGGATCGCTCGCATGGTCATGGCCTTTCGTGCCTGGGGATCTTGGCGGGGCGATCGCTGCAGCGGGGGCAGTGGATTGCGGCCGGGCGCGGCCGCCGGGCTCCGGGGACGCGTCCTCCGCGTAAGTAAAGCGATCGCTTTCCCTCGAACGCTAATGGTCTCCGCAGTCAAAGTAAAGTGACCGCTATACTTTTCGGCATGGAGAAAGAGAGCACGTCTGTCCCCCGGCGGCGCGGCGGCCGAGGGGCGCGCGAACGCATCCTGGAGGCGGCTGCGGCGCTCTTCTATGAAGAGGGTATTAACGCCACCGGCATCGCGCGCCTGGTGGAGACCGCCGAGGTCTCCACGCGCACCTTCTACCAGCACTTTCCCACCAAGACGGCCCTGGTGGAGGAGTATCTGCGCCGCTACGAGGCCGGACTGGCACGGCGGGTGGAGGAGAGACTTGCTCCGGAGGGGCTCTCACCCCGGGATCAGCTGCTGGCCCAATTCGTCATGGTTGCCGAGACGGCCTCGCGGGGCGCGGGAGGTACGTCCAACCGCGGTTGTCCACTCCACAACGCCGCAGTCGAGGCCGCCGGGACCATGCCCCGAGTGCGAGAGCTGGTCCAGCGGAACAGGGAGGGTGTCGTCCAGCAGTTCACGGACATCGCTACCCGTGCGGGGGCCGCGGACCCGGAGCGGCTGGGCCGTCAGCTGGCCGTCCTGCTGGAGGGTGCCAATGCCATGTCGACCTCTCTCGACAGCTCCTGCCCCCGGCAGGACGCCCTCGACGCCGCCCGGGTGCTGATAGAGCACTTCCTTCCGGATGCCCAGCCCGTCAACTGACCTGCTGACCGGTCGATCTCATTCGTGGACGGTCCCGTGGCCAACGTGACCTCGCCGATCCGCCTGGCGACCGTGGCGTCCTGCCCGTCTGCTACGCCCTCGACCTGCTCCTGCCGCTCGTCGACTTCGGCCAGGAGTCAGCCTTCGCCCCGGGCGGCCGGCAGCAGTGGCTGTCGTACGCCCTGATCATCACCGGCTGCCAGGAGGCCGCGCGGGCCTGAGGCGCGGGCCGGGAAGAATCCGGCCGGGCCGGACCTTGTGCAGATCATGAAAGCAATCGTGTACACGGAAGGCGGCGGCCCTGAAGTGCTGCGCCTGACCGAGCGTCCCCTGCCGGAGCCGGGACCGGGCGAGGTACGGGTACGGGTCGAGGTGTCAGGGGTGAACCCGACGGACTGGAAGTCGCGCACCTCCGGGCCGCAGGACGAGGGCGAGCAGGTGCCCAACCAGGACGGCGCCGGACTGATCGACGCGGTGGGGGAGGGTGTCGACCCGGCCAGGACCGGTCAGCGCGTCTGGATCTGGGAGGCGGCCTGGCAGCGCCCGGACGGCACGGCGCAGGAGTACGTGGTGCTCCCCGAGGACCAGGCCGTACCGCTGCCCGACAACGCCTCTCTCGACCTCGGCGCGAGCATCGCCATCCCCGCGATGACGGCCCACCGCGCCCTCACCGTGCGGGACGGCGGCCCGGCCCGGCTCGACCCCGGCGCGCTCCACGGCCGTACGGTGCTGGTCGCCGGCGGCGCGGGCGCGGTCGGCAACATGGCCATCCAACTGGCGCGGTGGGCGGGGGCGACCGTGGTGGCCACCGTCAGCAGCCCGTTCAAGGCGCGTCTGGCCGAGGCCGCCGGCGCACACCACGTCGTCTCCTACAAGGCCCAGGACGCGGCGGCGGCGATCCGCCGGGTGGCGCCGGACGGTGTCGACATCGTCGTGGAGGTCGCCATGGCGGCGAACGCGGAGCTCGACGTCTCGGTGACCGCCCAGAACGCCGCCGTCGCGTACTACGACGACGGCGCCGAGGTGACACTGCCCCGCTGGACCTTCTTCGGCAACCTGCGCTTCCAGGGCGTGCTCGTCTACACCATGCCGGCCGAGGCCAAGCGGGATGCCGTCGCCGCCATCACCGCCGCCCTCGCCGACGGGTCGCTGCGCGTGGGCGAGGAGGCGGGCCTGCCGCTGCACCGCTTCCCGCTGGAACGCACCGCGGACGCGCACACCGCGGTCGAGAAGGGCGCGGTGGGCAAGGTCCTCATCGACGTGTGAGCCCAGAGCACCGTCGCGTTCGTTCACCTCGTGAGTTTTCCGCCGTCGGCTGAGGTCGCTGGCCGCGGTGATGCCCGGCTGACGGTGCAGGGGAGAGGCTCGGTGTAGGGGAGAGGCGCCGCCCGACGACGTCCAGGCCGAGACCGTCGAGACGAGCGATGGTGGTCGGGCCAGGGCAGGAGGAGCCCACAGGCTGTCAACTGGTCGTGAGTGGAGCCGCGTTGATCCAAGTGCGTGGCACCGCCGCAGTCTGGTCACGGTTATTGACGCCGTGTCATTGACGGTGGTTCAGTGGCTCAGCCACTGAACCACTGAGTCAATGGGGGCCTGGGTGGAGGCATTGCCACGCGAGACGATCGTCGACGTGCTGGAGAAGCGACTGCGCGAGGACATCCTCGCCGAGCGTCATCCCGCCGGGAGCTATCTGCCTCCCGAACGTGAACTCGCCGACGGATTCGGGGTCACCCGCACCTCCCTCAAGCACGCCTTCGGACGACTGGCGCACGCCGGACTGCTGGAGACGCGCCACGGAGTGGGTACCCGGGTACGGGATTTCCTGCGCCTGGGCGGCGCGGACCTCCTGCCGATGCTGGTGCTCCACAGCCCTGACTGGATCGGTGAGATCTTCGAAGTCCGGCGCAGCATCGGCATGCTGATCGCGGAACGCGCGGCGAACCGTGCCACGGCGACCCAGGTCGCCGAACTGCGTCTGCTGCTGGAGGCCGTCGGGGACGCGGCGGGCGGCGAGCCCGTGCAGCTGGCGGACGTCGAGGTGCACCGTGCGCTGGCCCGCGCCACGGGCAACCGGGTGTACGTCCTGCTGACCAACACCCTGTTCAACGCGTATCTGCCGGTGCGCGGGGCGCTGGTCGGGCCCTTCGAGGATCCCCGGGCCGCTCGTGACCGTCTGGCACCGGTCGTCGAGGCCGTGGCCGCCGGCGACCAGGAGGCGGCACGCACCGCCGCGGGCGACTATCTGTCGGCAACGGAACGCCTGATGCTCAAAGGACTGGCACCCTCCCGCCGACGCCGGGAAGGTGCCCTGTGAGCTCACACGGGACGGTGTTCAGGGAGACCATGCTGGGCCGTGTGCGTCTGGCCGACGAGGACCGCGACCGCCCCGTCCGGCTGGACCTGCTGGTCCGTGCCGACGCGTTGCCGCTGCCCCACCGCACGGCGCGGGCGCTCGTGACCGGACGCGTACGAGTGGCGGGACGCGCCGACGACACCGAAGCTGAGGGCGAACTGGAGACAGCGCCCCTGTCGCGCCGCTGGATCCGATACCGGATCACCTTCACCATGGAAGGCCGGCATCTCACTCTGGTCGGCTGGAAGTCGGTGTCGGCCAGGCGTCCGCTCGCCTCGCTGACCGTACTGCCGTACACCCTGTACGAGAACGGTGACCGCGTGGGCGAGGGCACGCTGCGCTTCCCCCTCGTCACCGGCCTGCTGCCCTTCCTCGCGAGCTTCCGGTTCCCACGTGCTGTCGCGTCCCCCGCCGACAGGCATCTGACGCCACGCTGGGACGGCACACCGGGGCGGACCGAGGTCTGGTACACGACCCTGACCGATCCGGCCACCGACAGCGGGATCTGGCTGCACCACGAACTGGTGGCGCCCTCCGACGGTTCCGCCGCCTACGCGCACGGCTGGATAGCCGTCTTCCCCAAGGACGGCCACGTCGAACACACACGCTTCGGCCCCGTACCGTGGACGGCGCATCCGGAGGGCTTCACCGCCGAGGGCATCTGCGTCCGACCCGATCGGCTCACGGGCTCCGCGGGGACGTTCACCTGGGCGCTCAACGAGAGCCCCGAGGGCTCGCCGCTGTACACGTTTCCCCGCTGGTCCTGGCGACGCCCCTGGCTTCCGGCCTCGCACATGCTCCCCGCCACCCGCGTCCGCTACAGCGGAACCATCAGGTACGGCGCCGGTGAGCTGCGGCTGGACCACGCTCCGGGAGCCGGCGCCCGCATCTACGGCCATGGCAACGCCCGCCGCTGGGCCTGGCTCCACGCCGACCTGGGTGGCGGTGACGTCCTGGAAATCGTCGCCGCGGTGTCCATGCGACGCGGACTCGACAGGCTGCCACCCCTGGTCTTCCTGCGCCTGCACCGAAACGGCCGCAGCTGGCCCCGGCGCGCGGAACGCTCCGCCGTGGGCTGGGCGGGCATCGGCCGGTTCCGCGCGGACATCCGTCTGCCTGAGTGGCGGGTCGAGGGCAGGTCGGGCCTGAGGCGCATAAAGGTGACGGTCACCCAGCCGCCGGACCAGACATTGACGCTCGGCTACACCGACCCCGACGGCTCCACCGCGGTCTGCCGCAACAGCGAGAGGGCGGACGCGGTGGTCAGCCTGGAGCGCTGGTGGGGCACATGGCGGCGGGAAGCCGTATGGAGGCTGTCGGGTACGGCGCACGCGGAGGTCGGCGACCGATGAACCATCGAGGTCCCCCCGCCTTGGCGGACGTGCAGCCGCCCTGCTCGCGGACGACGGCACCTCCGCGCGGACGCGGGCCGTGCCGGGCAGGGCCGAGATGCCGCTCGACGCCATGCCCGGTGCGGCACGGACGGTCGTGCGCGCTGCGGCCACGGCCATCGAGGCCTGCACCGTGGCCCGTGCGGGCGGGCGGCCTGCCACCTTGAGCGCGGCGGGGCGGGAGCGGGTCATGGGGTCGCTCGGTTCCGACCGGTCCCTGCTGCCACTCCTGGGCGCGGTACCGCCCTGGCGGAGGCCGCCGCCAGCGCGGACGCCGGGTCAGTGTCGTCCGCCGCCCCTGGGGTCCGGCCCCGACGACCCGCCGCTGGACTGTACGCCGTCCCGCGAGCTGCCCACGCGTTCGAGCGCCGACGCCTTCGTTGTCGACTCGGGCGCCGACGGAGCCACGGCCGTCCGGATACCCGTCCGTGTCGGGATGCATGTCGTCGCATCGTGACTCGATCCCCCCGTACCACCTCTGCCACTGAGCGGAGTGCCCCATCCTCGGCCTGCCGGTTCCCCGCCATCGGCGGCCTTTCCTGAGCGACACCACCCTTTTCCACGTCCAGGAGGTCCTGTGTTCCCTGTGCACCTGCGCACGACCGCGGCCGGCTTCGCGATGGCCCTCGGGGTCTGCGCCGCGCTGCTCCCGAGCCATGACGCATCCGCCGCACCCGCCGAATCGCCCACTGCCGTCCGTGCGGCCCGAACCGTGAGCACCTCGGCGATCCAGTCAGCCTCCGACGTGCCTCCGGTCGGGCCCTTCACCGAGCCGGGCTTCGCCGCCACGTGCACCTGGCACAACTTCGGCGAGGGTGAACAGCCGCCTCTGTGGCTGATGTTCGAGAACCCGCTGTGCGTGGAGTACAGCAAGCGCGACATCACCTTCGACGACGGTGGAGCCCTGCGCTTCCTGGTCGCCGAGCCCTCCCGCTTCGCCATCACCATGCTGACCTGCCACTACTACCAGAAGGACCACTGGAGCGTGCAGGCCACCAACGGCGCCGTACCGTACGTGACCTGGGACGGCCAGTACTGGTGGGACAAGACCGACCGACGAGCCGGTGCGCGCCTCACCCACTTCAGCGTCAACGGTCAGACAGTGGGCATCGGCGACGCCGTCGCCGCCCTGCGCGCCTCGAACTTCGACAACCTGGCCGACGCGCTGTCCGACTACGGCCAGGAGGCCGGGGAGACCGGTCTGACGGTGGCGCTTCCGTCGGACCTCGGCTGCGCGTTGATCGGCTGACCGGCCGTGTCCACCGTCGACCGACGAGCGATCCTCAAGGCGCTCACCGCATCGGTTGCCGTGTTGGCCACCGGGGGGCTCACCGCCACCCCGGCGGCCGCCGCGGCGCATGTCTCCGAGGACTGGACGACACAGACCCTGGGGGCCTTTGCCGACACCCTCATCCCTGGTGAGCACCGGTTCACGGGTGACCAGGTGTGCGCCGGAGCGGTCAGCGGGCCAGGCGCCGTTCAGGCGGGCGTCATCGACGTCATGAACTCGCCCCAATTGCCTCTGGCCCCGCTGCTGCCGGCGCTCGCGACCCTGCTGGACGCCCGGGCCGTCGCCTATGCGGCGGTCCGGCTGATCTGGCTGTCACCCAGCCGGCCGCCCTTCGTCGACCTCTCCTTCTCGCATCGGACCAACCTGGTCAGCGGCCTGTTCGGCTCGGACGACATCGACGAGCCGGTCTGGCAGGTGCTGAGCCTGATCGTCGGCATCGCGTTCGACACCGCCGGGCAGTTCGACACGGCCGCCGCCCTGGCCCAGGGCCATCCGGGACTGACCTGGCTGAAGTTTCCCAAGCCGGACCCGGACGGCCTGTGGCGGTTCGGGGACTTCTCCTACGGCCGCCCGCTCGCGGCGCTCCACCCCGCTACGACCCCTTCCGGGAGCCCGACATGACCGAGACCACGGACGTCCTGGTGATCGGCAGCGGCTTCGGCGGGGCCATCCCCGCGTACTACATGGCCGCAGGCGGAGCACGCGTCACCGTTCTTGAGCGCGGACCCCGCTTGGGTGCGGCGCAGTTCAGCCACTCCATGCGCCTGGGCACCTACAACAAGATCGTCGATGTGATCCGCGGCGACGGCGTGTCGGTGGTCGCGGGCAACTGCGTGGGCGGCGGCAGCGTCGTCTACTTCGCCGCCTCGCTACGGGCACCGTCGTACGCCTTCGAGCGCCACGGCAGTATCGGGCGGCGGATGTGGCCGGCGTCCATCAGCCGTGCCACGCTCGACCCTTGGTACGACCGGGTGGAGCAGGCACTGCCGGTCGCCCGCACCGGCTGGTCGGACGTCTCCTACGCGGGCGGGGTACTGGCGGCCGCCTGCCACCGGGCCGGGCACACCTGCAATCCGGTTCCGGTGGCGGTGGACACCACGGCCTGCACCAACTGCAACTGGATGCTGTCGGGGTGCGCGTTCGACGCCAAGCGCTCCATGCTGCTCAACTATCTCCCCGCGGCGGAAGCCCATGGTGCGGTCATCCGGCCACTCCACGAGGTTCAACTGATCACCCCCTCACTGGAGTCCGGCTACCGCTACGCGGTCGCCTACACCGTCCTCGACCCCGATGACTACACCTGCACCACGAACGTGGGGATCATCAACGCCAAGGTCGTGGTGCTGGCGGCGGGTGCGGTGGGCACGCCGGTGATCCTCCAGCGGTCCGCCCTGCTGCTCGGCGGCATCCCGGGTGCGGTCGGACGCCATTTCTCCGGCAACGGCGACCACGTCAGCGTCGCCGACGTCGACGAGAGCAAGGCGGGGTCGCTGCTCGGACTCTCCCGTCCCGACGGGACGGTCTACCAGGGGCTGCCGATCGGCCGGCCGATCACCTCCGCCACGTACGACTACCTGGATCCGTCCGCACCGGAGTACAGCCGGTTCATGCTCCAGCAGATCTACTTCCCGCCGCTGACCGACGTCCTTGGCCAGACGACCGGCGCGCCCGGCTGGTTCGGCGTCGACAAGCGGCAGATGCGGGCCCGCTGGACGTCGTGGCTCACTCTGCTCGCGATGACCGAGGACGACAACGAAGGCACCTTCGGGGCGGTTCCTCCCACCGGGAGCTTCATCCGCCTGGCACCCGGTCTCGGCCAGGGCACGATGTCCTTCCACCCCACCACCCGGACCCGCCAGGCATGGGACCGGGCAGACACGGCGCTCCGCGGAATCCTGGAGAAGGATGGTCTGTCCCGGGTCCGTCCGTGGTCCGAGGCCTTGGCCGGTACGGTCACGGCCCACCCGCTCGGGTCTGCGCGCATCGGTGACGACCCGGCCACCAGCGCCCTCGACGACCAGCACGAACTACGGGGATTCACGGGCCTGTTCGTCACGGACGGCTCGGCTGCTCCGGCCTCGCTCACCGTCAACCCGTCACTGACCATCGCCGCGCTGGCCGAACGTGCCACCGCCGGGATCGCGACCCGCGTCGCCGAGGCCGGAGTGACGATGACAGGGGGCGTCCCGCTGCCCGGCCGATAGAACCACGGGAGACTCCGAACCACGCCGCCCAGCCTGACGGGCGGCCCGGAAGCCCACTCGGACGCAGGGTCGCAATCAACGGTTCGGCCAGGTTGTCACGCCGGCTTCGGGGTGCCCCTACAGGTCGTACGTCGAGAGATCGCACGCATCGATCCTTATTCCGTCCATTCCGGCGGCGTAGGCGTTGAGCGTGGCATTCGGCGAGCCGAAGCCGCTCCCGGCCGGCGAGGGGATCACGGATCGGGTCGACCGGGATGAGCTTCGCCATGAGGACCACCCCCGCAGGCCCCGCAGGCGCGGCGAGGGAAGACGCCGCATCCGGCTTCGGACGGAATATGCGCGCGCCGTAGTATCAAGGGACGATCCACAGGTTTCCTGGCTTGGCCTGATGCCCGTGTGCTGCCGTGCGATGCGAGCAACAGTGGGGTCATCGACGCAGTCGGCTCGGGGAGCGGCCCGCCCGGAGCCGATAGCAGGGACAGGCAACGTTGAGCGAGCAGCGCGACCCCGCCGACTCGGCGGCCCAGAAAGCCAAGGCATTCGTACCGGACGGTTCCACGTTGCGCCGCCGCCACCGAAGGGCGATAGGGCAATTTGCCTTGTGCGTGTTCGTGCTCGTTCCTTGGACCGTTTACCTGGCCGTCTCACTACCCCATCGCTTCGAGGCCCGGTACTGGCCCATGGTGTGGGTGGGCTTCGACATCATGCTGCTTGTCTCGCTGGTCGGCGCCGGGGCGGCAGTCTGGCTGAGACGGCAGGCTCTGATTCCGATGTCTTTCGTCGCGGCCACACTCCTGGTCTGCGATGCCTGGTTCGACGTCTCCCTGAACTTGGGGCGAGGCGACGTGTGGGAAAGCGTCGCTTCGGCTGTGCTGGTGGAACTGCCACTTGCCTGTCTGCTCGTTCTGCGCGCGCGCCGAGTGCTGAAGGTCTCGGCTCGGCTGGCCTGGCAGCGACTGGGGCTGGCGGGCGAACCCCCTCCGCTGTACAAGATGCCGCTGTTTGTCGCCCTCGCAGCGTCGAGCGATATTCAGCCGGACTCGAAGGGCGCCCCGGACGCCTAACGACGGTATGTACGGAACCCGCGGGCTTGGAACGGGAACGGGAACGGGAACGTGACGACGCCGCAGTGGCCGCTGTACGGAAGCGGTGCCAGAACCGCATCTCATGAGCAAGGCCATTGGACAGTCTGCAGGCAGGTTGGGCTGTCACAGACGGGGAGGCCGTCTGGTCTTTGCTGATGACGTTTTCCATTTGGAGGAATCCATGAGCGCCGACCACGCGCACCTGCCCCCCGGGGTTGAGATCATTGCGACCCGCCCGGATGCGGCGGTCCAGATCCCGGCTGGCGCCGAGGCCAGGACCGTCCGGATCACCCTGAAGCCCGGTGACCCCGGCGCGCCGCCGCACCGGCACCCCGGGCCGATCTTCGGCTATGTGACCCAGGGCGAGGTCCTCTTCGAGCTGGAGGGGCAGCCGCCCCGGGTGCTCAAGGCCGGCGACGCCCTGTTCGAGCCGGGTGGCGATGTGATCCACTACCAGGGCGCCAACAACCTTCCGAACGGGCAGTCGCAGATGGTGGTGACCATGTTCGCGCCTCCTGGCACTCCGATTCTGACCGTGGTCAGTGCGGAGGAGCTGGCCGAACGACGGCATCTGCGGGTTGCCCAGCTCTGATGACCACCGGTAATCCGGCCATCCCCGGCAGCCCTGTCCGACGCGGCAGCTGTAGATCGTGATCTGAAGCGCGCGGTGGAGTGGGGGTCGGCTACGGGCACGGGAACGGCCGCCACGACCATGATCGTCTGTGACGACAGAGCAGGACGCGGCGGCCGTGGCGCAAGAGGTGCGGAGGGGCGACGCGAACCGCATGGTCCGCTTCGACACGAGCGAGTTTCAGGCGGGGCACACCGTTGCCCGGATTCTCCTGGCCCCGCCCGGATGCGTCGGCTACGACGAAGCAGGGCAGCCGACCGAGAAGGCGCGCCGCCAGCCGTATAACATGGGACGAGGCGGACAAGGTCTACCTCATCGCCCCCGGTGGCCAGTCTGAATTTGGTGCCCACCCTTCGCGCCGCACCGTCCGGGCAGAACTCGACAACCGCACAGCGTCGCTCTTCCTCAGCGGCGAGGCCGCTCCCGGAGACACGATCGTCGCCGACGTGCGAGACGGCACAGTCCATTGCACCGTGCGCAAGAAGCGGCCCGGCTCCAGTGACGACGATGACTTTGGGGATCCCGGCGCGACTCGCCCGCTTTGGCGCCGGGCAACCGACCGCAGCAGCGATTTCCCGTACGGGCGACGACGGAGCCGGCGGAGGCACAACCGGACACACATGACGCTGGCGCGCGTGGCCCGCAAGGACGGCGCACGGCAGGGTGGCACACCCGGTCGCAACTGCACCCGGGTGCTCACCTCAAGGAGAAGACCATGGTGCATCACCACAAGGCCAACCGGCAGGTCGAGGGAGATCCGGACAGCGACCACGGACGCGGCATGCCCCGCCGGCCCAACGAGACGGAACTGGAGCGACGCACTGAGGAGGACCGGCGCGATGTCGGGTTGCCTGCAGATGCGCCGAAGTCTCCCACCGCGCAGTACGAGGAAGCCGAAGCGGAGGTCGATCGCCAGGCCGACACAGGAGAGGTGCAGTCGGGTTCCGCCCCACGGAAGGATCGCAACCCGTTTCCGCCGACTCACTACGACGGCTGAGGATCTCCAGTCCCGGGAGGCACAACCTCTGGCTGTCGGCGACGAAGATCACGGGCGGAGTCCAGATCCTTGCTCCACTACCCGGCTCCACCATTACATGTGTACTGCGAGCACATCGACCGGGCCTGGGCGGCGTCCTGTAACCGGGGTACGGTCGGCCAGCGTGACGAGGACTGACCACGTGGCGGGCTCCTTCCGCGGCTGCATGTCGCAGCGCGTGGTCCAGCCGGTGCCGAAGGCACCGCCGGCGCGCGGGTCGGCCGCTAGCGTGCCATGCCGAGTTCCGTTCCGAGGTGGTGGAACCATCGGATGTTGCGGGGTTCGTTCCGGTCTTGGGCGACGAGGTCGAGGAGAACCCACGCAGTTGGTCGAGTGCGGAGCGTTGCGTCCACCGAAACATGCGACCACCCCCATCACCAGCGCCAGGTTGCGCAGCCAAGCTCTCTACGAAATCAACGGATTGTCAGTCAGTGTCCGTAGGACCTCCCGGGCCTCGGCGCGGAAGTGTTCGTCATCGTGGATGATCTGGTCCTGGAGGCCGGCACCCACGATGCGCCGGTCGCCGTCCGCGAGACTGCGGATCAGGGCGAGCTGAGCGTCGGTGAAGGCTGTCGGGCCGAGCGCGACGCAGGCCTTCAGCACTGCCGAGACGGAGCGTGCACCCGAGCCCGGTCGGGCCGCTGCCAGGACACGGTCGGCCAGGGTGGTCCGGGAGAGTCCGGCAAGTGTGTCGACCTCAGGACAAATGCTGGTCAGGACGAGTACGAGGGTAGGGGAGAGTTCCGGATCGTCCAGCAGAGGCAGGAGGTCGGGGACGAGCGGTTTGGCCGTGGGACCGAGCAGGCGAGCGACTTCGGCGGCGCGTTTCACCGTCTCCTGGCCCCATGCTCGGGAGGCCCAGGCGAGGCCCTCCTGAATCACCGGGAGTACCGCCTGCTCATCCCCGGTCAGTTCCCAGACCAGCGCTGCGGCCCCGAGCGCCGCCCTGATCACCGGCACGGTCTCGCGCGACTGCGGCGGTTCCGCCAGCAGTGTATGCAGCAGCGGCAGCAAGGGACGAGCGGCTTCCCTGAGCGAGGCGGCCGCGGTGACGGTGTGGTCCAAGCTGTTGCCTCGCTTGGCCAGCAGTTCGGAGAGTACGGAGATCAAAGGGTCGGCGTCGCCGGTCAGGGAGTGGAGCGCGCTTGCCGCTGCCTGACGCGTGGACGGCGGTCCCTGTCGGGCATGGGCTCGTAGCGCCTCGATCACGTGGGCGTCGGCCTGGGGATCGGCCACGGTGGCCAGGGCGCGGCTGACCGGGAGCGGATGACGGGGCAGCGCGGCGAGCAGCTCCGGCAGGGCGCCCCTGGCCGGCCTGCCCCAGGCTGCCAGCAGCCCGCCCAGGTAGACCGGCTCGTTGGTCGCGGCCAGCCCGCCGTCGAAGACCGATCGGCGTTCGCGGGACGGTTCGGTGGCGAGCCGGACGCGTATCGCGTCGAGCAGTTCAGAATCGTAGGGCAGGGGCGTCCGGCCCTCGCCGGGCGTGCGGGTCTGACTCGGCGTCCGGGTCTCACCGGTCGCGAGGCGGTACGCGGCCTTCAGCGCGTGGGGCCGCTCGGGCAGGTGGCGGGCGAGCAGCCCGGTCGCCTCTGGGGCTCCCAGGCACACCAGCGCGGCGAGGGCCTCGTCGGCCGATTCGCCATTACCTTGCGCGATGGCAAGCAGGGCCGGGACCGCCTCTGGGGCCGGCTGACACCAGGTTCGCAGCAGCGGGATCACGTCGGTCGCGGTGGCCGGATTGTCGAGCAGCGGGAGCAACTCAGGGAGCAGCCGTGCCGGGGCGGTCCGTGAGCGGCGGGCGAGGAACTCGGCGGCCCATCGTGCCTCGGTGGTGGCCGCCTGCGCGTGCTCGCTCCCCTGAAGCCGCAGTGCCGCGGCCCGCCCAAGCGCGGAGCCGACCAGGTCGATTGCGGTGTCGGCCTCGCCGCGCGTGTGCAGAGCTTTGACGAGCGCCTGCAGCGGCTCCCGCTCCCACAGGGCGCCGAAACCGTGTCGCTCCAACGGGACCAATGTCGTGACGCTCGCGGTCATCTTCATGTCCCACGGCAGGCCGCAGTCGGCAGTGACCAGCAGCGCCGCAATCCGAACCGGCGCCGGCTCGTCTCCAGCGAGCACCGCGGAGCACAGCTCCTCGGCCGCATCGGGATCCAGGAGCGCGCAGGCCGTCAGCACGTCCGCGCGCACCGCCGGATCGCTCTCCGCCGCCCAGCGGGCCCGCAGCGCCCCACGCGCGTCGGGGCCGGCCGCCGACCGGCACTGGGCCACCGTCCACGCCATGGTCCGCCGCACCTTGCGATCGCTGTCCGCGAGCAGCGAAAGGAGCAGCCCCAGCTGTGCCGCAACGGCGTCGCGGGCCGCACCGGGCACCGGCATATCGTGCTCGTCGACGCTCCCGGCGATCACACCGAGCATGCCCAACAAGTCGCTTTGGCGCACGCCTTCGGCAACGAGTCGCGCCAGGAAGGGCACCGCGGCCGCTGTCGCCGAGTAGACCGTGCCCTGGTGGACGATGCTGCTCCACAACTCCTGCTCCGCCTCCGAGGCTGTCTTCTCCACCGGGGACGCGAGATCCCGCAGCAGCGCCGGGATGTCCTCCGCGGAGCCGTAGGCATGGCGAAACCGTGACCAGTCCATCTGGTCGAGGTCGGCGAAGACGGGGCGGAGATCCATGTCACGGATCATGCCACCCGGCACTGACAACGATCGGCTGTGCCCACCTCGGCAGCGCGACCGTGGCCGGGCTCTGGGCGGGACGCGCTTACCCAGAGCCACTAGGCCAGTGGACCGGTGGCCTACAGGTGAAAGCGACGGACAGCGGAACTGGACTCGCTAGCATCTTCGCTGTTGAAGGGGGGAGCCATGGCGTTGGTCCGCAAGGGATCACGACGGACCATCGTCGACGGCACGGCCTACCGCTGGCGACTGCGAGGCAGGCCGACGTACTTCCAGGGCCTGGCCTGGTCGCCGTGCACGTTCGCGGTCGAGCATGCGGACACCCCGGGTGCGACGCTTGTGGTCATCACTGACCAGCCGCATCCGAGTAACTGGATCGGCCGCGAGGCTGAGCCTGTACTGCCGTCCGGTGTTGCCGCGGCTGTTCGGCTCGCCCTGCGTGAGGGTTGGACTCCGACGGTTCCGGGCTCGGCCTTTCACCTCGACCAGTCCGCCGACTTCGCGCCTTCGCACTGAACGGAGCCGGGGGATCGTTGGTGCCTGTGCCTCAGCCGACGACAGTCCGCCACGGTGGCGGGTTCGCCAACCGATCGGGAGCGTGTGCGCCTCGCTGCACCCCCACCGGCCTCCGCCACGCCTCCGCCGGCGGATGATCAACCACCGTAGCGACTGCGCAGTTCCTCTGTGATCCTCGACTCCTGCTCGTACTCCGTGATGTCCACTCGCCTAGTAGCACCCGGGCCTGCGGGACTATTCGGTACCAAGCTTCAAGGAGGCGAGCAGGGCGGGGCGGTCACTGCGCCAGCCGGCACGTGCCTCGACGGCGCGAAATGCGGATGCCGGAATCGCGCGGCCAAAGGCGCCGTGCCGGCTGCCGTGTCCGGCCCTTGGGCTTTGATCCCTCATCGCGGGCGGCGGACGGAGGGGAAAGGCGCGGCGCCGGCCGCGTGCGCACAACCCGTTACCGGCCGAGGCTGGCTGATCCTGGGCGAGCAGGCGTCGATCCGCGTGCCGGCCGTCCGCGAAACCCATGAATTCTGATTTGCCGGGTGGTTGGCTGGGCCAGGCCGCGCCATGCGATCGGACAGGCTTGCCACACCAGTATGGCTGCGGGTGAACGACGGCCGAGCGGGCGCCGGAGTCTTGATGGCCGATTCAAGGGGCTGTGTCTGTCGCCGGTGCTGTCAGGCGTCGGTGTCGGTGGCCTCTTCGAGCAGGTCCAGGGCGTGGTTGTGGAAGCGGCGCCCGATCCTCGCGCTGCTGGGCGAGTCGAAGGCGCTGGACGCGGCGACCGGCGGCACGCGGGTGCTGGCCGGTGTGAAGCGGCTGCCCGCGCCGGCGCGGCGGCGGGTGAAGGACAAGCCGCTGCTGCCGCGCGAGATCGACGACAAGCTGGTGCCGGTCGCCTCGGCAAGGCGGTGTACGCGAACTCCGACGTGGTGTTCGGGATCTTCAGGATCCTGGGCTACAACTTCAGCCCCCGTTTCGGGGACGACGCGGAGAACTGACGGGGTCTGGTGCCGACCAGGCGCGCCGCTCAGCTTGTGGGCCGCCGCCCTTGGTCAGTCGCTTCGCAGCCGTGGCGGTCTGCTCCCCCAGCGGCCCCGGGGCCACCACGGCGTGGCTGTAGCCGTTGACGGGAGGCATGCCTCGGGGCGTACGAGGGGGCGCATCGTCACGTCCTACTCGTCCGGGTCCCAGGCGCTGAGCTGGTCGAAGAGACGTCGGTCGCCGTCGAGCTTCAGGGAGTTGACCGGGATGCGGTCGTGCAGGATGAGGACCAGCTCGTCGGCCGTGCCCCAGGCGGAGGCGTTGGCCGCGTCCGGGGCCTGGTCGGCAGCGGTGGCCGGTATGCTGCCGGGCCCGGGGAGACGGGCGGTCCGTGCGCCGTCGGTGGAGAGCGAGAGGCGCCAGGAGCGGCCCTCGGAGGCGTGGAAGTCGACGACAGCGGGCTTGTGTGGCCAGGCACTCGTCGTTGCGACGCAGGTGGACAGGAACTCGTCGACACCGTCGAGTGCCACCTCGGTCGGCAGCGGCTGCGGGGCACCCACGGTGATCTGGGCGTCGTACGTGTGTACCGCCATCTGCTGGAGCTGGTGCCGAGCTACCGCACCGGAGGTCTGCGGCGACTGCGACGTCTCCCACCACGTCCAGCAACCGCGATCCGGGCCGGCCTTCCGCAGTGCGTCCAGCAGTTGCTCCGTGGACTCCGCCAACCAGGCCAGCAGGGCCTCGCGCTCCCGGGGCGCTCCCGGGGCGCCTTCCGCTGCGGACTTGGCCGGAGCAGGCCCTGCGGAGACGGTGGCGGCCCAGTCGCGGCGCCCCTCGCCGATGTGCTGCGCCAGATCGAACAGCGTCCACTCGGGGCAGGTCGGCACCTGTACGTCGAGGCTGGGCGCGGAGGCGACCGCGGCGCGGAAGGCGGTCGACCGTTCGTCGATCAGTCGCAGCAGAACGGGGAACTCGAGTGTCGTTGTCACCCTGGATCTCTATCACTGCGTTCCGACAATCGGACAGCGATTTTCACAGCCGCCATCGCGGGCGGACTCTCACCACCGCGGAGAACGATGAAGGACCTCTCCGCCGCCGACCGTGCGTCACACACGGTCATTCTCATAAACGTTCATCTGTGAGAGTTCTGCGAAAGCCCCCAGGGTGATCACGTTTCCGCAGGTGGTCGTTGGCGAAAGTCCTCTCGAAACCGACGTGTTGTGCGAGGCACTTCTGAGAGACTGCCCGCCTGGATCTCACGCCCGATCGGGCCGCAGGTACCGCCGTACCGCTGTACCCCAAGGCCGGTGAACACCGGCAACGCCACACACCTCGACGTGCCACGGCCAACCGTGCACGAGGTCGTCAGGCGCCCTGCGACGGTTTCCTGCCGGGGCGTGCGCCAGGGTGCGGGCCGTAGCGCATCAGGCGGGTCGGGACAGTGATGCGTCGGGACGCGGGGGTTTCGGTGTCCTGCCGGCCGAGGCGGTCGATGAGGAGGCGTGCCGCTTGACGGCCGATTTCGTCGGCGTCGTACGAGACGAGTGTCAGCGGGAGGCCGAGGACGTCGGCGAGGTCGAAGTCGTCGAAGCCTGCCAGGGGGAGGGCGGCACCGGCCTTGTAGAGGGCTCTGATCGCGCCTTGGCTGATGCGGTTGTTCGTGCAGAACAGCGCTGTGGGGCCGTCGGGGAGGTCGAGGAGTTCGAGGGTCGCCTGCTCGGCTGTCGCGGCGTCGACGAGGCCCTGCCGTACAAGGGCGCTGTCGGGCTCCACCGCGGCTTCCTCGTGTGCCGCCCAGAACCCGCGCAGCCGTTCGGCCCCTGTGTAGAGCGCCGGCGGATTGCCGAGGAAGGCGATGCGGGTGTGACCTTCCGCCAGGAGACAGGTGGTGGCCTCGCGGGCGCCGTGGAAGTCCTCGACCAGCACACAGTCGGTGTCGAGTCCGGCAGGTGGCCGCGCGGCGAGGACGACGGGGACATGGCGCATGGCATCGGCCAGGTGCTGCTGCCGACTGCCGGCGGGGACGACGATCAGGCCTTCGACCCGGTGGTCGATCAGCCCGTTGACGAGACCGGGTTCGAGCTCGGCTTGTTCGCCGGTGTTGCTCAGCAGCATCCGGAAGCCGTGTTCGGCGAGGACTTCCTGGACCCCGAGCGCGAGACGTGAATAGAAGGGGTTGGCGAGGTTGGTGACGACGAGGCCGATCATGCCGCTGCCGCCGAGCCGCAGGCTGCGCGCGGTCTCGTTGAGGCGGTACCCGAGACGGTCGACCGCCGCGAAGACGCGTTCGCGGGTGGCTTCGGAGACCCGGGGGTCGTTCTTGAGTACCCGCGAGACCGTCATCGCGCTGACCTGCGCGAGTTTCCCGACGTCCTGCATGGTCGCCCCGCCGCCGCGGCGAGCGCTCATGCCCCTTCCCCTTCCTACGTCCACTGTGGCGGCTCCCGGACCTGACCGGCCCTCAAGGCGCCGTACTGGCTGTGTCGTGTGCCCAGTGGGCGGCTCCGATCAGCGGTGCCTCCGCCGGCTGCCTGGCCGGCAGCACACGCACAGTGATCCCACCGGTCCGGACGAGTCCGGCGGAGAGCGGAGGGTGGATCAGGTCCCACGACTGAGCCATGGAACCACCGACCACCACCGCGGTGGCCGCGAAGCGGACGATCCA
Organism: Streptomyces sp. NPDC007157; assembly: GCF_040634235.1. NCBI lineage: Bacteria > Bacillati > Actinomycetota > Actinomycetes > Kitasatosporales > Streptomycetaceae > Streptomyces > Streptomyces sp. NPDC007157. The sequence goes on along the minus strand of NZ_JBEYFE010000017.1, from coordinate 189,205 downwards.
CGGGGCCAGTACCTCGCCAAGGCTGGCAAAAGCGTAGCGGAAAGCCTCCGAAGCCGCCGGGTCGCCCCCCTTCGCCAGCGCGGCGATCTCATGGACGTCCGGCGGGTCTCGATCCTCCGCGAGACTCACAAGACCGGCGTAGCGGGCGCGGATGGCACGGCGTGAGACCAGATCCTCCAGCGGCCGGTCGCGCATGGTCAGCCGGTGCACATGACCGTCGGGAGGCACCTGCGTGTCATCGTGCACAGGCACGCCGCTGCGCAGGAACGAGGAGCCCACACCGGTACCCAGCGTCAGGCACACCACGCGCTCATGCCCTCCCGCGGAGCCTGCGTGGTATTCGCCGATCGCGAAGGCGTCGGCATCGTTGAGGAAGCGCAGCCGTTCGGCCCTGTGGCCCAACCGCCAGCGCAATCCGGCCCCGACATCGACACCGGACAGGGTCTCGAACTTCCCGATGCCGGTGAAGCGGCCCACACCGGTGTCGTAGTCGAAGGGGCCTGGTATGGCCACGCCCCAGCAGGGCCGGTGTTCGGCGGGCAGTTCCAGGGCGGCCAGGGCGACGGTGTCGAGGATGCTGTCGCCCGCGGCGTCGGAGTCAAGGGGCCTGCGCAGCACCGAGGACGGAACGGGGCGGCTGGTCGCGGGATCGACCAAGGCGGCGGTGACATGTGTTCCGCCGATGTCGAGTACGGGGATCAGCGCACCGGCCCGCTGGACGAGAGCGCTGGTCACGCCTCGACCACCAGGGCCTTGACGATGTGCACCTCGTCGCTGCCCACCGGGCTGATGCGGTACGGGCCGGCTGCGGCGGGCACCGTGATGGTCTCCGCGAAGGCCAGGAAGTGGCTGCCCGCGTCGCGCGTCTCGATGACGACGCCCTGGCCCGCGGCGACGTTGAGGATGTGGAAGCGGCCGGCGGTGTCGTCGGCGATGCCGGTTTCCGGGGCCATGACCAACCGGTGCACCGCGTAGAACATCTCCGGCAGCGCGCCGATGACCTCCTCGCGCCAGCCCTCGCCGGCACGCAGGATGCGCGGCTGCTGGATCAGGTCCTTCGTCACGTCCTCTCCGCGTCGAGTGGTGTCGAGGTTGGCGAAACCGTGTTCGTAAGGAAGGGGCCGGGAGGCGCCTGCGGCATCCTTGCGGAGCCAGTCGTAGAAGCGCAGGGAGTACAGGTAGGGCGTCGCGCTCACCTCCAGCACCAGATTGCCTGCGCCGGAGGCGTGCGGGGTGCCCGCGGGGATCATGAACAGCTGGCCGACGGTGGCCGGATGGGTCTGGACGTGGTCCTCGACGGGCACGGGCGTGCCGTGCGCGATGGCGTCCTGAACCTGGCGGCGCATGACGTCGAGATCCGCGTGCTCGGTGAGCCCGAGGAGGACCTGGGCACCGGGCTCGCCGGCGGTGACGTAGTACGTCTCGTGCTGGGTGTAGGGCCAGCCGAAGACCTCCCGCATGTACTGCTCCTGAGGGTGGCAGTGCAGGGAGAGGTTGCCGCCCCCGATGGTGTCGAGGTAGTCGAACCGGATCGGGAAGGAGGTGCCGAAGGTGCGGTGGACCTCTTCGCCGAGCATGGCCTCCGGATGCAGGACGCAGAGCAGCTGGAACGGGACCTCGACCTGTGGCCCGTTCTTGTCGCCGATGAGGACTCCCGCCTCGGGGGCGATCAGTTCGTAGCCGAGGGCGGTGTTGCCGGCCTGCGGGGTGAAGCCGAGTTCGCTCGCCGCCCATTGGCCGCCCCATGGCGTGGAGTTGAAGTACGGGCGGGTGCGTACGGGCCCGCGCACCAGGTGTTCCAGGGTGCTGCGCAGGGCGGTGCCGTCCAGTGAGGCGGGGGCTGACGCGTCCTGCATGTCGATCCACCGGTCGACCCGTGTCGCGTGTGCGTCCCGGTGCCGGTCCAGCACGGGCCAGTCGGTGTAGAACAGCCGCACCAGATCGCCGGGTTCGCCGAGACGGGCCAGGTTCGTGCCCACCGGCAGTTGCCCGTGCACCACGGCGGCCTCGGCGTATCGCTTCGGCAGGTCCGCGTACCACAGCACATCCGGCTCGCACAGCCCCGCGCCCGGTCCGAACATCACCACGATGCCCTCGTCCGGGAGCCTCTCGGCCTGGGGGAGGACGCCGAAGAGGTCGCAGACCTGCGCCTCGGACAAGGGGGTGAAGAAGGAGTCGTCAGCAGGGACGGGCCGGGCGGCGATGCGGTCGGCGGCCGCCGGCGCGTAGTGGTGACGCACGTCCACCAACCGCACCTCCCGCCCTGCGGAGCGGACGGCCGCCGAGAGGCCTTCGGCCACCGCGTCCCAGTCCAGGGCGGCAGGACCGTCCACCGACAGCACGAGCGGACCGGCGGGCAGTCCGGCGACCGCAGCCGGCCAGCCTGCGACTACCTGCCCCTTTACGGGCTCGTAGCTGGGGTTGGCATCGTACGAACGAGACGTCGACGGCACATCTACTCCTCACTGGGGCCTTCTTGTGCAAGTTAACGATAACAATGGAGGTCGGAAGGCGTCCACTCTTCCTTCCGTCGCGGGCACTTCTCGCCAATCGTTCTCTGACCTGGTGTTATATCTGAAGTGATGGGTTCGTAGAAGCTTGGAAGCTTGGGGATCGCTGAAGCTCACGCAGTGTTGACGTTAACCATTGGGTGCTTCATCGCCGGCTGGGACACCTCATGTCGTTTCAACGGCGCTGTCCAAGTCGGCCCATGTCTCTTCGGTCAGGTCGACCGCGGTCCAACGGGCGGCCGCTCGCACTTCGTCGCCGGAGCGGAAACCTGCCACCACACAGGCCACCTCGGGACTGCGCAGGGGGAAACGCACGGCGGCGTGGGGGAGGACCGTTCGGTGTCGGGCGCACACCTCGACGAGACCACGGACGCGGTGCAGCACGGCCGCGGGAACAGGACCGTAGTCGAAGGTGGCGTCAGCGGCCGGGTAAGGGCGGCTCAGGAGGCCGGAGTTGAAGGGCGCCGCAGCGACGACGGACAGTCCTCGCGCAGCGCAGGCGTCGAGCAGCGGCCGTGCGGTGCGGTCGAGCAGGGTCCACCGCCCGGCCACCATGACAGTGTCGATGTCTGTCTCGGTGACGGTCCTCAGGAGCGGCCCCACGGTGTTCGCACCCACGCCCACCGCGCCGACGACTCCCTGGTCACGCAGATCCAGCAGCGCGGGTATGGCCTCACCGACGGCAGCGTCCAGGTGGTCGTCTGGGTCGTGGACGTAGACGATGTCGACCCGGTCCAGCCCCAGGCGGTCCAGGCTGGCCTCCAGACTCCGCAGCACGCCCGTGCGGGAGTAGTCGGGGCGGCGGATCAGGGTGTCCGGTACGGCGAAGCCGCCCGCTGCCAGGTCGGACCCGGTAGGTGCGGGGTGAGGTTCCAGCAGCCGTCCGACCTTGGTGGAGACAGCGAAATCCTCCCGCGGCCGGCCGGCGAGTGCCGCGCCCAGGCGCCGTTCCGACAGCCCCAGGCCGTAGTGCGGAGCGGTGTCGTAGTAGCGCAGCCCGGCGTCCCAGGCGGCGTCGACCGTGGCCCGGGCTTCATCGTCGCTGATGGCGCTGTAGAGGTTGCCGAGCGGAGCGGCACCGAAGCCCAGGGCGCTGACATGCACCTTCGTGCTGCTCAGCCGCGTGACGTTCATGCCGGGATTCCGTACCAGTGCGCGGCGGTGGTGCCGAAGACGGCTTCGCGTTCTGCGTCGCTCAGGCCCTCGCACAGGGCTTCGGCCACGGCGAGGACATGGTCGTAGTCGGCTGCCAGGAGGCAGACCGGCCAGTCCGATCCGAACATGACGCGACTCGGCCCGAAGGTCGACCACAGCACGTCCGTGAAGGAGCGCAGCGCACGAACCGCGTCGTCTCCGGATGGCGTCCGGGTCACGAGACCGGACAGTTTCACGGCGACGTTGGGGCACGTGGCCAGGTCCTTCATTTCGGCGGTCCAGGCGTCCAGGCCCGCCTCGCTGATCACGGGATTGCCGGCGTGGTCGAGGATGAAGCGCACGTCGGGCAGCTCGCGTACGGTCCTGACCGCGTCGGGGAGTTGGTCGGGTCGCACCAGCAGGTCGTAGGCGAGTCCGGCCGCGGCGACAGCCCGAAGGCCGCGGCGGACGTCGCGGCGGGACGTCCAGTCGGACACCGGTTCGTCCTGGATGCCGTGGCGGATTCCCACGAGCGCCGTCCCGCCCGGGGCGTCCCGTAGCTCGCAGAGGCGGTCCGGGGCCGCCGGATCGGTCAGGTCCGTCCATCCGACCACGGCCTTCACCTGCGTGTCTTTGGTGGTCAGCGCGAGCAGCTCCGGTGTCTCCTCGGCGTCGGCCATGGTCTGTACGACGACGGCGGTGTCGATGGCGTTGTGCTCGAGCAGCGGCCGCAGTTGGAACGGGCTGAAGCTGCGGTGCAGTTCGGGCAGGCCGTGGGTCCAGGGCTGGTCACGGACCTGCAGGTCCCACAGGTGGTGATGGGCGTCGATGCGCATGGTCCGTTCCTGGTGAGAGAGGAGGCGGGCTGGACAGTGGTGCGGCGTAACGCGGGGGGCGCGGGGTCAGTCGAGGTGAAAGAGCTCCTCGGCGCTCGCCCACAGCCGGCCGTCGGTGGCGGTGTCCAGCGGCTGCTGGCAGGGGTCGGTCAGTGCCCACCACCGTTGTGAGGTCGGGTCGGCGGCGATCGCGGCGGTGTCGGCGGCGTAGTCGTCGCCGGTGTATTCGAGGTAGCTGAACAGCAGTCCGTCGCGCAGGAAGATCGAGTAGTTGCCGATGTTGGCCCGCTTGAGCGCCGCCAGGACGCCGGGCCATGCATCGGCATGCAGTGCCCGGTACTCGGCCTCCTTCTCCGGGCGCAGCCTGACCACGGCGGCGTGGCGTTCCATCGCTCACCCCTCCTTTCGCAGCCGCAGGCCGTCCATGCCGCCGTCCACGGCCAAGCTGGTCCCGGTGGTGGATCCGGCCGCGGCAGAGGCCAGGTAGGCCACGGCTGCGGCGACTTCGTCGGCGGAGACGAGCCGGCCGTGCGGTTGCCGGGCCGCCAGCGCCGCGTATTCGGCCGCCGGGTCCGGAGCCCGCTCCAGGAGGCGTGCCACCCACGGTGTGTCCGCGGTGCCGGGGCAGACGGCGTTGACCCTGATGCCCTCGGGGAGCAGATCCGCCGCCATGGCGCGGGTCAGTGACAGCACCGCGCCCTTGGTGGCCGAGTACAGCGCCCGCTGGGGCAGGCCTGCCGTCGCGGCGATGGAGGAGATGTTGACGATCGCACCGTGCGCGGAGGACCGCAGCGCGGGCAGTGCGGCGCGGGTCACCCGCACGAGTCCGACGACATTGATGTCCCAGACCCGGTGCCACTCGTCGTCGGAGTTGTCCGCGATGCCGCCCTGGGCGCCGATCCCGGCGTTGTTGACCAGGATGTCCAGGCCGCCGAGGGCGTCGATCGCGCTGCTCACGGCAGCTGTGACGGAGGTGTCGTCACCGACGTCGGCCTGCAGGCATGCGGCGAACCCGTCGGGGGACGCCTGCGTCAGGTCCAGGATCGCGACGCGTGCCCCCTGGGAGGCGAGCAGCCGGGCGGTGGCCAGCCCGATGCCCGAAGCGCCGCCGGTGACCAGGGCACGAAGCCCGTTGAACCCGCCCATGTCAGGCCTCCTCGAATGTCTGTCGCTGTCGGCCGAGTCCGTCGATCTCCACGTCCACGACATCGCCCGCCCGCAGGTAGGGAGTGCCGGGCAGCCCGAGAGCGACGCCGGCCGGCGTACCGGTGTTGATCACGTCACCGGGGTGCAGGACCATGAAGTGGCTGAGCTGGCGGATCAGCTCGAAGACGCCGAAAACCATGTCGGAGGTACTGCCGTTCTGGCGGACCTTGCCGTTGACCGAGAGCCGCAGGCCCAGTGCTTGGGGGTCGGGCACCTCGTCGGCGGTGAGCAGCCAGGGTCCCAGTGGGTTGAAGGTCTCGCAGTTCTTGCCCTTGTCCCACTGGCCGCCCCGTTCCAGCTGGAACTCGCGCTCGGAGACGTCGTTGCTGATCGCGTATCCCGCCACGCAGGCGGCTGCGGCGGCTTCGTCAGGGAGGTAGCGGGCCTCGCGGCCGATGACGACGGCGAGTTCGACCTCGTAGTCGGTCTTGACCGAACCACGTGGGATCAACACCCTGTCGTCGGGACCCACCACGGTGTCGGCGGCCTTGAGGAAGACGATCGGCTCGTCGGGGACAGCGGCACCGGTCTCCGCAGCGTGTTGCCGGTAGTTCAGCCCGACGCACACGACCTTGCCTATGCCGCTCAGCGGGGGCCCGAACCTATCCGGCCGCTCGACCAGAGGCAGCGCGCTCAGGTCGACGCCGGCCAGGACCGAGGGCAGGGTGTCGCCGTTCAGGTCGTCGACGACGGGGCGCAGGTCGCGCCACACGCCGTCCGGTCCGGATATCAGGGGGGTCTCGGCTCCAGCCGAGCCGTGCCGCGCCAGTCTCACAGAACTCTCTCCCGCAGAAGTGCCTTCGAACTTCGGCTGTCAGGTGCAGTGCGAGGTCGTCCGACCCCGGGCGTGGACGGCGGCTCACGCCGGACGCTCCTGCGACACGACCGCAGAGTCGGGTTACCGACACCCCGCAGTGTGCGATGGATCTGCTTCATCTGACGCTCAGGACCATAAGGATGAGATCGCTTTGACGCAACAGAGGGCGCACAAACCGGCTCTGACCACTGACTCTGGCGCGTTAAGTCGGATTTGAAACTGATCTTCGTCAACATCTATCCATCACGTAACACAGATGTCATAGTGGCCTCGCCGATGAACCAGATTCATTTGATGAGCGAGAAGGAGTGCATAGTGGCCGATCCGTCACGCGCCCGGGACAAGGGGGATGACGATGCGTCACATCCCTACCGGCCCGGGTACGAGCTGGTGGCCGAGCAGTTGTTGGACTACATCTCCGAACAGGGGCTGCGTCCCGGTGACCGGCTCCCCACCGAGAAGGGCCTCGCCGAGATCCTGGGCGCGACCCGCAACGTCACCCGGGAGGCCGTGAAGGTCCTGGCGGCCATCGGCCGGCTGAGCGTGCGGCGGGGAGCCGGCATCTTCGTCGCCGAGGGGACCGGGGGACTGGTCGACGACCAGATGTCCCAGTTCCGGCCGACGAGCATGGAAGACGTCCTGATGCTCCTGGACTACCGATCGGTGATCGAGTCGGAGACGGCCCGCAGGGCCGCCACCCTCGCCACCCCCATCGAAGTCCGTGCCATCAAGGACAGTGCGCAGGCCTCGCTGGAAGCCGCCGGACGGCACGAGGTGCACGCTTTCGCCCGCGCCGACGAGGCATTCCACGACGCGGTCGGTGCCGCCTCGCACAACGTGTTCCTCCGGTCGAGCGTCGCCGGTGTACGGCGTCTGGCCGGCCAGTCCGACGTGCTGCTCTTCCACGGCGACGCCCCTGGCTCCCTGGAGGTCGCCGCGCGCCAGCACCTCGCCATCGCCGAGGCGGTCTCCGCGGGGGAGGCCGAACTCGCCGAGCAGCTGATGGTGGAGCACATCGCCACCACCCAGAGCCAGTTCGAGCGGAAGATCCGCGACCGGCTGTTCAACCTCGACGACCGCGCCGCCCCCGGGGCACCCGCGTGGCCGTCGGCGGACAGCGGCCCCGGGCCCGCTGCGGCGCCCCCGCAGACGTCGGCGTCCTAGCCCGGTGACGTGCCCGCGCCGGCCGGCACGGGCACGCACCGACCGGCACGGGCATCTGCCAACCGGCACGGGCACGTACCAACCGGCACGGGCATGTGCCGACCAGCACGGCATGTGCCGACCAGCACGGGTACGTGCCGACCGGCGTACCGGTAACAGGGCGGACGACCTGCTTCCCGTGTTCCATTCACCAGGCGATTGGATCTCCGTGTCTCTTCTGTCTGTACGCAGGGGCAGAGCCGTGCCCCTGCCGAGAACTCTCATAGCCGCCCTGCCCGTCGCCCTCGCGATGGCCCCGCTCGCCGCCGCCCCGGCCCAGGCGGCCCCGAAGGCCGCAGGGCTCACCGTCTACGTCTCCCCGGCGGGCAAGGACACCCGCCGGGGCACCGCAGGCCAGCCCTTCAAGACCCTGGAACACGCCCGGGACTACGTGCGCGACGCCAAGAGCAAGGTCGACGGCGACATCCACGTCCGGCTGCTGTCCGGCACGTACCGGCTCAGCCGTACCTTCGCCCTCACCGCCCAGGACTCCGGCGGGAACGGGCAGAACATCGTCTACGAGGCCGCACCCGGCGCCCACCCGGTGATCAGCGGCGGCAAGCAGGTCACCGGCTGGACCAAGGCCGACGCCGACGGCAAGGTCTACAAGGCGAAGCTGACCGGCCTCGACACCCGCCAGCTGTACGTCAACGGCGAGCTCAGAACCCGGGCGCGCAGCGGCAAGAACCCCGCCGGCTTCAGCAAGACCTCCACCGGCTACACCTTCACCGACAGCGCCATCAGCGCCTACAAGCATCCCGCGGACCTCGAAGTCGTCAGCTCCTGGGGCTGGAAGCTGATGCGCTGCCCCGTGGCGTCGATCTCCGGCACCACGATGACGATGCGGCAGCCGTGCTGGCACAACGCCAACCTCCAGCAGGGCCAGGAGATCCAGAACCCGACCTGGCTGGAGAACGCCCGCGAACTGCTGGACAGCCCGGGGGAGTGGTACCTGGACAAGAGCGCCGGCGAGGTCTACTACATGCCCGAGCAGGGCGAGAACATGAACACCGCGGACGTCACCGTGCCCGCGGTCCAGGACCTGGTCGACCTGAACGGCACCCGTGACCACCCCGTGGCGAACGTGTCCTTCCAGGGCATCACCTTCTCCTACTCCAGCTGGCTGGAGCCGAGTTCGGCCGACGGGCTCATCGAGGGGCAGGCCGGTTTCCGGATGGTCGGCGACGACAACCCGACGTTCGACTCCACCCGTCTGAACTGGAAGAAGACCCCCGGAGCCGTCAACGTCAGCCACGGCCGGGACATCGACTTCGAGGACAACACCTTCACGCACCTGGGCGCGGTCGGCCTCAACCTGAACACCGGCACGCAGCAGACCGACATCACCGGTAACGTCTTCCGCCAGATCGCCGCGACCGGCATCCAGATCGGCGGCGTCACCTGGGACGACGCCCACCCCGACGACCCGCGGGACATCACCCGGGACACCCGCGTCGACAACAACGTCGTCACCCAGGTCGCCGACCAGTACAACGGGTCGCTGGGCATCCTGGCCGGCTACACCGACGCCACGGTGATCACCCACAACAAGGTCCACGACCTGCCCTACAGCGGCATCTCGGTCGGCTGGGGCTGGGGTCTGACCGACCAGGGCGGCAACTCCGCCTACCCCGGCAACGCCGGCGTCCCGGTCTCCGACACCCCGACCATCAGCCGTGACAACGTCGTCAGCGACAACGAGATCAGCGACATCATGAAGTCGCAGGCCGACGGCGGAGCGATCTACACCCTGAGCGACAACCCCGGCGGCCGCGTCTCCGGCAACTACATCCACGGCGTTCCCGCACCCGCCTACGGTGCCGTCTACCACGACGAGGGCAGCCGCCACTGGACGAACACCGGCAACGCGTTCTGCGACATCGCCTTCCAGTGGCTGCTCATGAACCACGCCGAGGACAGCCGGGCCACCGGCAACTACACGACCAACCCCGCCTTCAGCGTCCAGTACCTCAGCAAGAACGACACCGTCAACGGCAACGTCACCGTGGGGGCATGCGACCAGCTGCCCGCCTCGATCGTGGACAACGCCGGCCTGCAGAAGCCCTACCGCCATCTCGACCCCGGTCCGGCCGTGACCGACCACCGGGCTCCCGGCGCACCGGGCACCCCGACCGCCGTCACCGACTTCCCGACCGTGGCCGACCTCAGCTGGCCCGCCGCCACCGACGACACCGCGGTCACCGGCTACTCGGTGTTCCAGGACGGCGAGCTCGTCAACGCCTCCGCCACCCCCGCCGTGCGCATTCCCGGCCTGACCGCCGGAAAGACGTACACCTTCAAGGTCACCGCGCGCGACGCGGCCGGCAACGAGTCGGCACCGAGCGGCACGCTGAAGCTCACCATGCCCGCCGGCTCGGACCTGGCACTGAAGAAGCCGGTCACCGCCTCCTCCGACTCCGAGGACAACCATCCCGAGAAGGCGGTGGACGGAGACCTGTCGACCCGTTGGGCCCAGGGCCTCGGCCTGCCCGATCCGTCCTGGATCCAGGTCGACCTCGGCGGCTCCTACGACGTCGACGGTGCGATCACCACCTTCGAGAAGGCAGGCGGATACAAGTACCGCATCGAGGTGTCACCGGACGAGGTCCACTGGAAGACCCTCACCGACCGCACCGGCGCCAACACCACGGCCCAGACCAACTACGACCACACCGGCACCCCTGTCACCGGCCGCTACGTACGGCTCACAGTGACCGGATCCAGCGGCAATGGCGGCAGCATCTTCGACTTCCAGGTCTACGGCAGCCCGGCCGCTCCCAGCTCGGACCACACCGCTCCCTCGCGACCCGGGCAGCCCGAGATCCGCCCGCTGGCGCCCGGCGCCCTGGACCTCAGCTGGCCGGCCGCCACGGACGACACGGCCGTGACCAGCTACGTCGTCTACCAGGACGGCAAGCGCATCGCCGTCACCGACGACACCACCCTGCGGGTCACCGGCCTGACGGCCCACACGCAGTACGCCTTCACGGTCGTCGCGCGTGACGCCGCGCTGAACGCGTCCGACCCCAGCCCCGCGGCCACCGTGACCACACCCGCCGACAACGACCTCGCCCTGCACAAGCCCGCCACCGCGTCCTCCGAGTCGGACGGATACGCGCCCGCCAACGCCGTCGACGGAGACCTGTCGACCCGCTGGGCCCAGGGACTCGGCCTGCCGGACCCGTCCTGGATCCAGGTCGACCTCGGCGACGCCACCGACGTCTCCAGCGTGGCGGTCACCTTCGAGAAGTCCAGCGGCTACAAGTACCGCCTGGAGTACTCCACCGACGGCGAGAACTGGTCCCTGTTCGACGACCACGCGGCGGACAACACCACCTCGGCGACCAACTACGCCTTCGCCGAACACCCGGTCACCGCACGCTATCTGCGCCTGACGGTCACCGGTTCCAGCTGGAACGGCGGCAGCATCTACGAGCTCCAGGCCTACGGCGGCTTCTGAGCCACCCGCACGGCGGGTGCCGACGGCCACCGCGCCGCCGGCACCCGGCCGGCTCCTCCCACACAGAGACGAAAGCCAGGATGAAGATCACCCATGTCGAAGTACACCGGATCGACGTTCCGGCGGCCAGCCCACCCTTCCGGTGGCGCGACGGTCTGAGCGGCAGCCCCGAGGTCGGCGACGGCGCGGTCCTGCACATCGGCACCGACGAAGGCGCCGAGGGCGTGGCGGTGTTCGCCCGCCCGGGAGCCTTCACCACCCTCACCGAACTGGTGGACCGGGTCTTCCGGGAAGAGCTGCTCGGCGCCGACCCCTTCCAGCGGGAGTGGCTGTGGCACCGGGTGTGGGAACTGGACCGTATCCACGAACTCCCGCTCCCCACCCTCGGTCTCATCGACACCGCCCTGTGGGACCTGGCCGGCCGCTACCACGGACAGCCGGTCTGGCGCCTCCTCGGCGGGTTCCGTGAGGCCATCCCGGCCTATGCCTCCACCTCCACCTTCTCCTCCACCGAGGAGTTCCTCGACGTGGCCGACCAGTGCCTGGCACTGGGCTACCGCGGTATCAAGCTGCACGCCTGGGGCGACGCCCGCCGTGACGCGGCGCTCTGCCTCGCGCTGCGCGATCACGTAGGCCCCGACATCCCCCTCATGTACGACGGATCCGCGGGGTTCGACCTGCCCGACGCGATCCGGCTGGGCCGGGCACTCTCCGAGGCCGACTACCTCTGGTACGAGGAGCCGATGCGCGAGTTCAGCATCACCGCCTACCAGAGGCTCGCCGAAGCGGTGGACATCCCGCTGCTGGTCGCCGAGACCTCCGACGGAGCCCACATGAACTCCGCCGACTTCATCCGGGCCGGCGCCGCCACCTTCGGCGTCCGCGCCAGCACCAACCTGCGGGGCGGCATCACCGGCGCCATGCGTACCGCCCACCTCGCCGACGCCTACCGGCTGCGGGCCGAGGTGCACGGTTCGGACATCCCCAACCACCACCTGTGCATGGCCATCTCCAACACCACCTACTACGAGTCCCTGGTGACCGCGGCGCACGTCGTACGCGAACGCCATGTGGACGCCCAGGGTCTGGTCCACGCTCCCACCGGACCGGGCATCGCCCTTCCCCTCGACTTCGGCTACGGCGACGCACTGCTGCCGTTCGTCGAACAACCGTGCTGAGTCGGCGGTGATCGCCGTCCACCGCGATGGCGACCACTGCCGACGCCCCCCATCCGGCGCACCACCCGAATCGCGCGGGGATTCATCCCGCCGGCAGAGAACCAAGAATGAACAGAAAGGCACGACGATGAGGTCTTTCGGATCTCCGACAGGCGCCCGACGCCGCGTGGTCGTCCGTACTGCGGCCGCAGCCATTTCTCTGGCCACCGCGGCCGTGCTGGCCGGTTGCGCCAGCGCCGACACCAGCACCCAGTCCTCCTCCTCTTCCAAGGCCGCGTTCAAGCCGGTCAAGCAGAAGGACGGCTCCGAGATCACCGTGTGGGCCGACTCCACCCGGCTGCCGGCCGTGCAGGCCTACCAGAAGGCTCATCCGGACGAGAAGCTGAAGATCGTCACCTACGACGGCGGAGCGGACGGCTCGACCTACCTGCAGTCCAAGATCCAGCTGTTCGACCGCACCGGCGGCGGCTGGCCCGACGTCGTCTTCGGCTCGCCCACCGATGTCACCTGGGCCTCGAGGGCCACCAAGCCCGGCGCCCAGCCCTTCGCCGCACCGCTGGACGACAAGCTGGTGCAGCAGAGCACCCTGGACGGCTTCGCCAAGGGCTCCCTCACGCCGTGCCAGTTCAACGGTCACACCTACTGCCTGCGCAACGACATCGCGCAGGTCGTCCTCTGGTACAACAAGTCCCTCATGGACAAGTGGGGTTACCAGGTCCCCACCACCTGGGAGGAGTACGAGGCGCTCGGCAAGAAGGTGGCCAAGGAGCACCCCGGCTACCTCGTCGGCTCGGTCGGCGACACCAACTCCCACGAGTCGTACTTCTGGTCCGGCCAGTGCCCCGCCTTCGACCTGGTGAAGCCGGACACCCTGCGCACCGACCTCCAGGACCCGAACTGCGCCCGCACCGCCAAGCTCCTGGACGGCCTGATCGACGCCAAGGCCGTCACCACCAAGGGCTTCTTCAGCCAGGGCTTCGCCAAGGACAGCGGGAACAAGGTCCTCATGGCCTACGGCCCCTCCTGGTACGGCCAGTACCTGTTCAAGGCCGCCTTCAAGACGCCCGCCAAGCAGATCGCCGCCGCGCCCCCGCTGACCTGGCAGGGCGAGTCGACGGTCGCCACCGGCAACGTCGGCGGCGGAGTGTGGATGGTCTCCTCGCACAGCGCCAACCTCAAGGCCTCCACCGACCTCGTGACCTGGCTGACCACCTCCGACGCCAATCAGGCCTCGGCGCCCACCTACCCCGCCTACACGAAGGCGGCACAGGCCTGGCTGGCCAACCCGGCCAACAGCGACTACTTCGCCAATGACGTCAGCGGCGCGTTCCAGAAGGCCGCCGACGCCGTGTGGACCGGCTGGTCCAACACCCGGTTCTCCGACTCCACCGCCTGGTCCAGCGTCGTCCTGCCCGCCCTCACCGCCGGCAAGAGTCTCACCGCGACCCTGCCCGCCTGGCAGCAGGAGATCGGCAACGAGGCGAAGGCCCAGGGATACAAGGTGGTCACCAAGTGACCCTGCTGGAGACCGAGCGCGTCGCCGTCTCCGCCCTCCGCCGCGGCACCGCGCCGCGGCGGAGGCGCCGCAGTACGGCCGGATACCTCTTCGTCGCCGGATACGCGCTGCTGCTGCTCGCCTTCGGTGTCTTCCCGACCTGCTACTCCTTCTACCTGGCTTTCACCAACGACCGCGGCCAGTTCACCGGCCTCAACCAGTTCGTGAAGGTCGCCCAGGACTACCGCTTCCTCCCGGCCTTCGGCCACATGCTCGTCTATCTGCTCCTGTGGCTGGTCACCCTGGTGGTGCTGGTCGTCCTGGCCGCCGTGGTGCTGCGCGGCCGGATCCGCCCCGGCCTCTCCGCGCTCCTGCGCTTCCTGTACTACCTCCCGGGCGCGCTGGCCGGCGTGGCCAGTGTCCTGGTCTGGCTGTTCATGCTCGATCCGGACGTCAGCCCGGTGTCCTGGCTGCTGGAGAGCATGGGTATGCACACCTTCGCCGCCGTGCTCGCACCAGGCAACCTGCCGCTCATCCTGATGCTGATCGCGTTCTGGACCGGTGCGGGCGGCTGGATGGTCGTGATGTACGGAGCCCTCAACAACATCCCCGACGAGGTCCTCGAAGCCGCCCGGATGGACGGCGCCGGACCCTGGCGCACCGCCTGGCACATCCAGATCCCCATGATCCGGCAGTGGATCGTCTACATGACCATCATGGCGTTCGCGACGGGCACCCAGCTCTTCGTCGAACCCCAACTGCTGCAGACCGCCAGCCTGGGCCGCGTGAGCCCGACCTGGTCGCCCAACCAGCTGGCCTACGTCTATGCCTTTCAGCAGGGCGACTTCAACGGCGCCGCCGCGATTTCGGTCTGCCTGCTGGTCGTAGGACTGCTTGCCGCCGGTCTCCTGGTAGCCCGCTCGAACCTGTTCACGTTGGATGAAAAATGACGCTGCCCACTTCCGCCTCACCGACCGCCGGCCGTCTCGTCCGGCCCGGCCGTGCCCTGTCCTACGTCGTCGTGGGCATTCTGCTGGCCGCGCTGCTGGTCTTCTTCGTCCTGCCGGTGGTCTGGCTGCTCCTCGCACCCTCCAAGACCGCCGGTGAAGTGGTGCGGGACAACCCGCTCTCCTTCGGTTCCTTCCACCAGATCGGCGCGGCGTGGAAGCACCTGTTCGCCTTCCAGGACGGCGCCATGCTCACCTGGCTGCGCAACTCGGCGATCTACTCGGGCGGTTCACTCGTCCTCACGCTGCTCGTCAGTGTCCCCGCGGGATACGCGCTGGCCCTGACGAAGTTCCGCGGCCGCAAGCTGCTCCTGGTGATCACCCTCGTCACCATGATCATGCCGCAGGCCACCCTGGTGCTCCCCGTCTTCCTGGAGCTCAACCGCTTCCATCTGATCGGGACGGTCTGGTCCGTCATCCTGCCGTTCTCGTTCTACCCGTTCGGCGTGTACCTGGTCTACATCTACTTCGGCAGCAGCCTGCCCAGGGACCTTCTGTCCGCGGCGCGCATCGACGGATGCACGGAGTGGCAGCTGTTCGCCCGCATCGCGCTGCCCTTGGCCAAACCCGTCGTCGGACTGGTCGCCTTCTTCAGCTTCGTCGGCAACTGGAACAACTTCTTCCTGCCCTACCTCGTGCTGCCCAACAGCGAGCAGTTCCCGATCCAGGTCGGCCTGAACCAACTGCTCACCTCCACACCGTCGTTCAACCCGGTCGCCGGCGCCGGCTTGAACATCACCATCCCGGAACTGGCCCTGGCGATCATCCTTGCCATCCTGCCCGTCCTCGCGCTCTTCCTCGTCTCACAGCGCACCCTGGTGGCCGGCATGCTTGCCGGCGCCACCAAGGAATGACCGCCGTGCGTGTCGCCCTGTTCCTGACCTGTGTCAACGACACGCTGTATCCGGACACGGGTCGTGCCGTGGTGAAACTCCTGACCAGGCTGGGCGTCGAGGTCGATTTCCCGATGGCACAGACCTGCTGCGGGCAGGCCCACTACAACACCGGATACCGTCATCAGGCGGAGCCGCTGGCCCGGCATTTCTCCGATGTCTTCGGGGAGTACGAGGCGATCGTGACGCCGTCCGGGTCGTGCGGGGCGATGGTGCGGGAGCTGTACCCGCGGATGGGCGAACGGGCCCGCGCGGAGGGCCGCGGCAGCGGCCTCGCGGACACGCTGGCACCGGTGGTGCCGAAAACGTACGAGCTGACCGAGTTCCTGGTGGACGTGCTCGGGGTGACGGACGTGGGCGCCTACTACCCACACACCGTCACCTACCACCCGACCTGCCACGGACTGCGCGCCCTGGGGCTGGGTGAGCGGCCGCGCCGGCTGCTGCGGGCTGTGGAGGGGCTGGAGCTGGTGGAGCTGCCGGGGGCGCAGGAGTGCTGCGGGTTCGGGGGGACGTTCGCGGTGAAGAACCCCGACGTCTCGGCGGCGATGGGATCCGACAAGGTCCGCAACGCCGCCTCGACGGGCGCGCAGGTGCTGTGCGCGGCCGACAACTCCTGTCTCATGCACATCGGCGGCACCATGACCCGGCTCGGCACCGGGATGCGGCCGGTGCACCTCGCGGAGATCCTGGCGAGCACGAAGGAGGAGCCGGCCGTATGAGCGGAACGTATCTGGGGATGCCGGCCTTTCCGGTGGCCGCGCACGAGGCCGTCAACGACCCGACCCTGCGCGGGAATCTGCGGCATGCCACGCATACCATCCGGGCCAAGGCGGTGGCCGAGGTGTCCGACTGGGATGCGCTGCGCGAGGCCGGCAAACAGATCAAGGACCATACCCTCCGCCATCTCGACCGCTATCTCATCCAGTTGGAGGAGGCGGTGACGAGGGCGGGCGGTACGGTCCACTGGGCGGCGGACGCCGACGAGGCCAACCGGATTGTCACCGAACTGGTCAAGGAGACCGGTGAGTCGGAGGTCGTCAAGGTCAAGTCGATGGCCACGCAGGAGATCGGCCTCAACGAGGCGCTGGAGGCCGAAGGCATCCACGCCTACGAGACCGATCTCGCCGAGCTGATCGTGCAGCTGGGCAAGGACCGGCCCTCACACATCCTGGTCCCCGCCATCCACCGCAACCGGGCCGAGATCCGGGACATCTTCCGGCGCGAGATGGGCGCGTGGGGACGCCCCGCGCCCGAGGGCCTCACCGACACCCCCGCCGAACTCGCCGAGGCCGCCCGCCTCCACCTCCGCGAGAAGTTCCTGCGGGCCAAGGTCGGCATCTCCGGCGCCAACTTCATGGTCGCCGAGACCGGCACCCTGGTCGTGGTCGAGTCCGAGGGCAACGGGCGGATGTGCCTGACCCTGCCCGAGACGCTGATCTCGGTCGTCGGCATCGAGAAGATCGTGCCGGCCTGGCGGGATCTGGAGGTCTTCCTGCAGACCCTGCCCCGTTCGTCGACCGCCGAACGCATGAACCCGTACACCTCGATGTGGACCGGAACCACGGACGGGGACGGGCCGCGGACCTTCCATCTGGTGCTGCTGGACAACGGCCGCACCGACACCCTCGCCGACGAGGTCGGCCGCCAGGCGCTGCGCTGCATCCGCTGCTCGGCCTGTCTCAACGTCTGCCCGGTGTATGAGCGGGCGGGCGGGCACGCCTACGGCTCGGTCTACCCGGGCCCGATCGGCGCCATCCTCAGCCCCCAGCTGCGGGGGACGGCCAGCGCGATCGACGCCTCCCTGCCCTACGCGTCGACGCTGTGCGGGGCCTGCTACGAAGTGTGCCCGGTCGCCATCGACATCCCCGAAGTACTGGTGCATCTGCGGGAACGAGTCGTGGAAGGCGGCGAGACGGTCCGGGGCGGCAACAAGGTGCTCCTCAAGCCGGCCAAGGGACATGCGGCCGAGCGGGCGGCGATGCGGGCGGCCCGCTGGACGTTCTCCCACCCCGCCGCCCTGCGCACCGGCCAGCGCCTCGCCTCCCGCAGCCGCCGCTTCCATCCCCGCACGCTGCCGGGCCCGGGCAGGGCGTGGAGCGAGACCCGGGACCTGCCGGCCCTCCCCGCGGAGCCGTTCCGGGACTGGTGGCAGCGCACGAACGGCGGAAAGGACGGTGCCAAGTGAG
Organism: Streptomyces sp. NPDC007157; assembly: GCF_040634235.1. Lineage (NCBI taxonomy): Bacteria > Bacillati > Actinomycetota > Actinomycetes > Kitasatosporales > Streptomycetaceae > Streptomyces > Streptomyces sp. NPDC007157. The sequence continues at coordinate 171,277 of NZ_JBEYFE010000017.1, read as the reverse complement.
CAGCAGGGAACGGATCCTGGGCCGGGTACGACGCGCACTGGCCGAGGCGCCGGGCGAGGACGCACCGCTCGAACGGACGTATCTGCGCGAGCACGGGCAGCGCAGCGTCGCACAGACGGTCGACCTGCTGGCCGAGAACCTCGCCGACTACCGGGCGATCGTGCACCGCTGCACGGAGAACCAACTGGCCCACCTGATCAGCCGGTTGGTCGCCGACCGCGGGGCCGGGACGGTGGTCGTACCGGCGGGGCTGGACCCGCGATGGCTCTCGGGGGTCGGCGCCGAGGTGTTCCCGGATCGCGCCGAGGACACACCGCACCAGCTCGACACGGTGGGCAGTGTGGTCACCGGGTGTGCGGTGGCGATCGCCGAGACCGGCACGATCGTGCTGGACGGCGGCCCGGACCAGGGCCGCCGCCGCATCACCCTCATTCCGGACCACCACATCTGTGTCGTCCGGATCCCGGACCAGGTCGTCTCCTCCGTCCCCCAGGCCCTCGAACGTCTCGACCCGACACGCCCGTTGACCTGGATCTCCGGACCATCCGCGACCAGCGACATCGAGCTGGACCGGGTCGAAGGGGTACACGGCCCACGCACCCTGGAGGTGGTACTCGTCAGCACCGGCCAGTCGGGAGACGACGGCAACTTCTAGTGCCGCATCAGGCAACGTTCGCCCTGGCGAGGCGCAGGTAATGATCTTTGTGATAAGTTCACCGTCGCTGTGCACCATTGCGAGTTCAGGGAGGTGAGACCGATCAACGCTGTGACAGGTCGGGGCTCCCTCCTTTGCATGGCCTAGGGAGCGCCCGCACAAGGCATCCCGAAGGGCTTGAAACGCTGATGCGCTTCACCTCCCAGACGTCGTCGGACGGCGTCACCGAACAGTTCTTCACCCTCGACAAGATCCCCGGCGTGCTCTGGACGCCGGAAGACGCCTGCGGTACTCGGCCCCTGATCCTTCTTGGCCACGGGGGCAGGCAGCACAAGACGGCCCCCGGCAACGTGTCCCGCGCGCGCCGCTACGCCGCCGAGGGTTTCGCGGTGGTGGCGATCGACGCGCCCAACCACGGCGATCGACCCACGGACGAGGATTTCGGCAGGATCGCTGCCGAGATGCGCGCCGGCATGGCCGCCGGTGAAGATCCAGGCGCGCTGGTCGCCGGCATGCACAGCTATCTGGCCCCTCAGGCCGTCGCGGACTGGCAGGCGGTCCTGACTGCGGTCCAGCGCCTCGACCAGGTCGGCGTCGGCCCGGTGGGTTATTGCGGCATGTCGATGGGCTGTGGTCTCGGCATCCCGCTCATCGCTGCAGAGCCCCGGATCCGCGCCGCGGTACTGGGCCTGCTCGGTGTGCGCGGGCTGGCCGAGGACGCCGCGCGGATCACCGTGCCGGTGCAGTTCCTGGTTCAGTGGGACGACCAGATGGTGCCGCGGGACCAAGGCTTGGCGTTGTTCGACGCCCTGGCCTCGGCTGAGAAGACGCTGCACGCCAACCCCGGAAAGCACGGGGACGTGCCGTTGTTCGAAGTGGACAGCTCACGGCGGTTCTTCGCCCGGCACCTGAGCTGACACGACATCAACCATCCAGCGCGCTGGCCGGAACGCCTTCCCGGCCAGCGCGTTCAGTCAAGACGTCTGGCATGGCCGAGCGGGTGCAAGTGCGGGAGATCGATGACGACGAGGACAGGCGGCTGCTGCGGATCATCCGCAGGGGCTCCGGGTCGGTGGTGACCTGGCGGCGGGCTCAGATGGTGCTGTTATCCGCACAGGGCATGCCCGTGGCGAAGATCGCCGAGGTGACGTTTCCCAGCCCGGACCGGATCCGGGATGTGATCCACAACTTCAACGCCGACGGCTTCGACTCGCTCTGTCCCAAGTACAAGGATGGCCGGCTCAGAACGTTCAGCCTCCCGGAACGTCGGGAGATCAAGAAGATCGCCAAGTCCAAGTCGGCCGAGCACGGCCTGCCGTTTTCGACCTGGAGCCTGGCCAAGCTGGCCGACTTCCTGGTCGCCGAGGGGGTGGTCGACGACATCAGCCACGAGGGCCTGCGCAGCCTGCTCCGCGAGGAGGGAATCTCGTTTCAACGCATAAAGACCTGGAAAACCTCACGCGATCCCGACTATGCGGCCAAGAAGGCCCGGGTCGAGCATCTCTACGCGATCGCCGACGGCGAGGTCGTACCCGAGGAAGACGAGCCCGAAGTCGTCTTCTGCCTGGACGACTTCGGACCGCTCAACCTCCAGCCTCACCCCGGCCGGCAGTGGGCCGAGTGCGGCGGTCGGCACAAGGATCCCGACCGGGAACCCAGACCACGCAGGCGGGCGACCTACACCCGCCCGCACGGAGTCAGGCACCTGTTCGCTGCCTACGATCTGAGCAGGGACAAGCTTTACGGCCACATCAGGCCGAAGAAGAACCGGACGAGGTTCCTGGAGTTCTGCCGCTACCTGCGCAGCCTCTACCGGCCCCAGATCCGGATCGCGATCGTGCTCGATAACTTCTCCCCGCACCTGACCACGAAGAAAGACGCCCGGGTCGGTGACTGGGCCGCCGACAACAACGTCGAGTTCGCCTACACGCCGACCAACAGCTCCTGGCTGAACCGGATCGAGGCCCAGTTCACCGCCCAGCGTTATTTCGCGCTGGACGGCACCGACCATGCCGGCCACCGGGAGCAGGGCAGCATGATCCGCCGCTAGATCATCTGGCGGAACAAGCACGCCTCCGACAAACGCCTCCGCGAGATCGTGGAAGTTCGTGTCACGAGCTCGTAGGGACACGCTTGACTTCGGCTGACCGGCCCTCGGACACACTCCCGGGGTAATCGGTCGGGTGAAGACACCGCACGAGCGGAACTCCCGGCGGGCGCCTAGGACCTGTCCGACAGGTCGAGTCCTAGCGCAAGTCCAGCTCGCCGACTGTTTGGCCTCCGCTGGTCTCACCCGTCAGACGGAATCCGAGCCCGAGGTAGAAACCTTCGGGGCCGCCCGTGCCCGGATGCCAGGTGGTGGTCAGGCGGGTGCCGCCGCGACGGCGGATTTCAGCAGCAACGGACTCGACCGCGAAGCGACCGTGACCTCGACCTTGCTCGCCAGCCGCGATGTTGAGCCGCCAGAGACCGGAACGGATGTCGGTGCCTGTGCCGTCGCCCCTCCAGTCGATGTCGAAGAAGGCCATGAGAAAACCGACGGGACGGTCACCGTCAAGGATGAGGCGGGGCCAGGCTATGCCGGGATAGAGATATGCCTCGGCCAGAGATTTCACGACTGGCGCGACCAAGTGCTCCTGATCCGGACGAACCCGCAGACCGATCGCGACGTCGAAGTTGGCCGGGGTGATCTGCTCCAGGGACAGTGTGGTCGTCATGCAGGAACCCTAAGCCAGTTGATCAAGTGGACTCTGCAGATGCATCGTCACCTGGTAACTACCGCCCGTAACGATTTCAGGACGAATCCGTTCCCATGTGCCATCCGCCGACCAGCGGCGATGCCGGTCGTACACCGTCTTCCACTTCCCGAGCCGCGGCGGCAGGTCCCGCCAGGGGATACCGGTCCGCTGACGGAAGAGAACGCCGTTGAGCACCCTGCGGTGGCTCTTCCAACGCCCGCCCCGCCCCACGCGTCAACGCGACCTTGTGAGAAACACAGGTCAGTCCTTGGAGTGCTGCCAGGCCTTGTACGTGAACTCGAGGCTGTACCCATCAGGGTCGAAGACGCCGGCCGCGTAGTACCCAGGAGCGTAGTAGGGGCGGTCCGCGGGTGCGCCGTTGTCGGTCGCGCCCGCCGCCATGGCCGCCGCATACGCCGCGTCGACCGCCTCCTTCGACGGCGCGGTGAAGCCGACGTGCGCGGCACGGCCCTCACTGACCCCGTCGCGCAACCAGAACACGAAAGCCGTGTCGGTACCGAACCCCTTGAGGTCGGGGTGCCCCTCCGGGCCGGTCGAGCCGTCGAAGTCGATCACGTGGCTCATGCCCAGTGGCTTCAACGTCCGGTTGTAGAAGTCGACCGAGCGGTCCATGTCGCTCACCGTCAGGAAAACATGATCGATCACTGTGTTCATCTCTTTCTGGAGACTGAGGACGCCACCAACGGAAGCGTCCAGGACTGGTTGGAATGCCGCAGCGCGGCCTTCAGGAGGCCGTGCCGCAGCATGCCGCCTGCAGACGGGCCCGGTACTCAACCGTTGAGAAGCTGCATCTGTTCGGGGGTGTAGCGGTCGCCGGAGACGATCCCGTGCGGGGCGACCGCATCGATGGCGGCCAGTTCGTCCGCGGTGATGGTTACGGCGGCGGCGACGCTGTTCTCTTCCAGATAGCGGCGGCGTTTGGTGCCGGGGATGGCGACCGCTCCCTGGTGGAGGACCCAGGCGAGGGCCAGCTGGGACGGCGTGACCTTCTTGGCGGCGGCCATCCGGCGGACCTCGTCGACCACGGCCAGGTTGCGGTTGAAGTTCTCGCCCTGGAAGCGGGGGTCGATGCGGCGGTAGTCGTCCGCGGCGAAGTCGTCCGGGCCGTTGATCGCGCCGGAGAGGAAGCCGCGCCCCAGCGGCGAGTAGGCGACCAGGCCGATCCCGAGCTCGTTCAGGGTGCCCATGACCCCGTCCTGCTCGATGCCGCGCTCGAAGAGCGAGTACTCGGTCTGGACCGCGGTCAGCGGGTGGATGCGGTGGGCGCGGCGGATGGTCTGCGGCGCGACCTCGGACAGGCCGATGTGGCGGACCTTGCCGGCGTCCACCAGCTCGCCCATGGCACCGACTGTCTCCTCGATGGGCACCTGCGGGTCGACCCTGTGCAGGTAGTAGAGATCGACGTGGTCGGTGTTCAGGTGGCGCAGGGAGCGGTCCAGGGCGCGGCGGATGTACTCGGGGCGCCCGTTGAGGCCGGTCACCGCACCGTCGTCGCCGATCTCGATTCCGGTCTTGGTGGCGATCACGGCCTGATCGCGGCGGCCGGTGAGCGCCTTGCCGAGGAGCTGCTCGTTGACGAAGGGGCCGTAGATCTCGGCAGTGTCGAACAGGGTCACGCCCAGTTCCAGGGCACGGTCGATGGTGGCCAGCGATTCAGCCTCATCGGTGCTGCCGTAGAAGGCGCTCATCCCCATGAGGCCGAGCCCCTGGGTGGAGACGGCGAGGCCCTGGCTGCCGAGCGGGCGGAGTTCCATCGTGATCTTCCTTGTGTCGAGGTCATCCAGCGGAAGGTAACCAACTGGATGGTTTCCATGATGGAGCACGCATTCGGAGGTGTCAAACCAACTGGATGGTTACTTGCTAGAGTGGCGGCATGCCCCGAGATTCCGCCGCGACCAAGGCACGCCTTCTGGACGCCGCCTTCGCCGAGTTCGCCGCGTACGGCCTGGCCGGCGCCCGGGTGGACCGCATCGCCGAAGCGGCCAACGCGAACAAGCAAAGGATCTACGCCTACTTCGGCAACAAGGAGCAACTGTTCGACGCCGTGATCGACCGAGTGCTCGCCATGGGCGCGGAGACAGTGCCCTTCGACGCCGAGGACCTCCCCGGAGTCGCGGGACAGATCTTCGACGCCCTGGTCGCCCACCCCGACCTGATGCGGCTGCTCTCCTGGAAGCTGCTGGAGCGCCCCGGCGCCACCGACCAGGAGACCGCCACCTACACCGCCAAGACCACGGCCGTGGCGGCGGCCCAGGAGCAGGGCCGAGTCGAGTCGGAGCTCGGCCCTGAGGACCTGGTGGCTTTCGTGCTGGCGCTGACCCAAGCCTGGTTCAGCCTCACCGGCGGCATGAGCCCGACCGGCGGAAGCGACCCATGGTCAACGCGACGATTGGCCCAGCACCGCGACGCCGTCGTCGACGCGGTACGGCGGATCACCACACCGCACACATAGGACAAGCGGCGGATCACTCACGCCGGCTGCCCGAGCTCGTCGACGACGGCGCGCGGTCAGCGCCGCACGAGTCGTCGCCAACGGGCGGGCTGTTGGCCGACCGCAGTGACGCCACCACGGTCCACCCGCCTCTCCTACCACCGGCCACACGTCGCTGACCAGCGTATTCGCTGTCGCGCTCAGGTTGTGTTCAGGTTCGGAGAGCCCTTGGGCAACTCCACCTCCAGAAGCCCCAAAAGTCTGGCAAAGGGGTCTGGGAGACCTGTCGGGTGCCGTGTCATCGTCCCTACCATGACGACTGATCACCTCATGCACAACCGGCCCGCGGGCCACATCCGTCACGCGGCGAGCAAGGTGCCGGAGGTGACCGTCTATTTCTGGATCATCAAGGTGCTGACGACCGGCATGGGAGAGACGGCCTCCGACTTCCTGGCCCATCTGCTCGGCCCTGTCCCTGCCGTCGGCCTCGGTGGCGTCGCCCTGGTGGCGGCCCTGGCGGTGCAGTTCGCCGTCAGGCGTTACGTGGCCTGGATCTACTGGACCGCGATCGTCATGGTCAGCGTGTTCGGCACGATGGCCGCGGATATCCTGCACGTCGGTCTCGGGGTGCCGTACGCGCTCTCGACACCGTTCTTCATGGTCGCGCTGGCCGTCGTCTTCGTCCTCTGGTACCGCAGCGAAGGCACGCTGTCCATCCACAGCATCCACACCCGGCGCCGGGAGACCTTCTACTGGGCGACCGTCCTCGCCACGTTCGCTCTGGGCACCGCCGCGGGGGACCTGACCGCCACGATCGGCCTCGGCTACCTGGGGTCCGCCGTCGTGTACGGCCTCGCGATCGCCGTTCCCGCGATCGCTCACCGCTGGGGCAGCCTGAACGCGGTGGCCGCCTTCTGGGCCGCCTACGTCATCACCCGCCCGCTCGGCGCCTCCGTCGCCGACTGGATGGCGGTCTCGCGCGGCCGGGGCGGGCTCGCCCTCGGCCTGGGGCCGGTCACGCTGTCCTGGACGGTGGCCATCCTCGGCTTCGTCGGCTATCTCGCCGTCTCCCGCAAGGACATCCAGCACGACACCATGCCGTGACATCGCGCAGCCCCGAGCGGGTCTGTCGTCACCCGGCAGGCAGGCTGACCACGAAGCGTGCCCCGGGCGAGTGCCCGGGATCGTTCGTCACCTCGCCGCCGGCCGAGCGGGCGAGACGTCGCGCCAGTGGCAGCCCCAGGCCCGCTCCGGCGTGCCCGTCGCCGGGATCCGCACGTCGGCCGGGCTCGAAGAGCTGTCCGGCGAACGAGGGTGGTACGCCGGGTCCGTCGTCGATGACGTCGATGCGGACGCCGTCGGGCGCGGAGTGGGCACGGACGGCGACGCTGGTGCGCGCGTAGCGGCAGGCGTTGGCGAGAAGCGGGCTGATGATGCGTTCGAGGAGGGCGGGCGGCACTCCGGCCACCAGGGGAGCGCCGTCGGTGGTGAGCTTCAAGTGGCCGGGCACGTCCAGGGCTTCGGCGAGGTGCCGCAGCGTGGGCAGGACCTCCACGGTGCCGGGTGCGGTGAGCGTGCCGTTGCGGGCGTCCTCCAGGAGCGTGTCGCAGATGGTGCGCATGGACTCGGCGGCATCGGCGATGACCTGGTGGGTGGCGTCGGTCTGTTCGGCGGTGCGGGGGTGGGCCTGCCACCAGTCGAGTTCGGCGATGATCCGGCTCAACGGTGTGCGCAGTTCGTGCGAGAGTTCGCCGGTGAGCTGCCGCTCGTGGCGCAGCAGGGTGCGGATACGGTCCAGGAGGGCGTCCAACGATGTACCGAGGCGGGCGAGTTCGTCAGGGTGTCGCATACTTCCGAAGCGTTCCTCGGAGGCCACGGCGCTCCACTGGGTGGCCTGGTCGGTCATCGTGCGGACCGGGCGCAGCGCGCGGCCTACCGCCAGCCGGGTCAGGGCGTAGGTGATGGCGAGCATCACGGCGTCCAGGACGAGCGATCCCAGGAGCAGGGTGTCGGCCGAGCTCCGGTAGGGGGAGAGGTTCAGCGCGGTGACCACCGTGGCACCGCTCTTGTCTCCGGGGACCGACTGGGAACACAGGCGGAGGGGGCCACGCACGTCGACGGTGACGCACCGTCGGCCGCCGTGCCCGGCGAGTGTGTCGGCGACGTGAGTGAGGGCCCCGGCGGCGGGCGGAGCTTCGAGCAGGCGCCGGCCGGCGTAGATCCACACGTTTGCGTCGAGGAGGTCGTCGTGCGAGGTCTCCAGGACGCGTACGGTCGTCCCGCTGGTGTCGACGGTCGTCGCTACGGCGGCGGCACGGGTGCGGAGTTCGTCGTCCGCCTGGTGCTGGAGGCGGTGCTGGGCCACGGTGTTGAAGGCGACGGTGAGGACCAGCATCAGCAACGTGGCCGTGACGAGTGCCACGAGGGAGAGCCGGCCGCGCAGGGTGCTGGGGGTCAGGCGGCGGGGGAGGGCGGACGCGGCGGGGCGCGGCCGCTGGCGGGCCTCGCTCATGACAGGCGGTGGCCGATGCCGCGCGCCGTGCTGATCGTCCGGTCGCTGCCCGCCTCGCGCAGTTTGCGGCGCAGCCTGGTCAGGTACTGGTCGAGGGTGTTGTCGCTGACCTGGGCGCCTTCGGGCCAGGCCGCCCGGACCAGTTCGCGGCGGCGCACGACGGCGCCGGGAGTGGCCATGAGCGCGGCCAGCAGACGGAACTCGGTCGGCGTCAGATCGACCTGGGTGCCCCGGACGGCGACCGTGTGCCGGACGGCATCCAGGACCAGGTCTCCCGCCGTGGCGACCTGCGGTGGTGCGGCCCGCTTCAGAGCCGCCCGCAGGCGGGCGGCGAGTTCGGCGAGATGGAACGGCTTGGGCAGATAGTCGTCGCCTCCGGCCGAGAACCCGGACAGCCGGTCGGTGAGCCGGTGATGGGCGGTCAGGAAGATGACGGGAGAGAGGAACCCGTTGGCGCGCATCGCCTGGCACACGTCCCGTCCGTCCGCGTCGGGCAGCCCGATGTCGAGCACGGCGGCGGAGACGCTGTCGGTGGCCAGCCGCAGCGCGGTGCCGCCGTCCGGCGCGGAGACGGTGTCGAAGTCCTCGTCGCGCAGTCCGCGCACCAGCACGTCACGCAGGGCGTGATCGTCCTCGACGACCAGGATCGTCTGCCGCATGGTCCTCCCTCGGTTCGCGTGTCGTGTCCGTCCGTCCGGCCGCCGTACCCGTCGGCTCGTTCCCTCGGCGCACTGTGTCTGTCCGCGTGGCGCCGGAGGGCCGGTGCCCGGGCGGCCAGCGGGTCACGGCGGCCAGGCACAGGCCCAGCCAGCCGAGGGCGAACAGCCAGCCGCCGACCACGTCCGTGAACCAGTGCACCCCGAGGTAGACGCGGGTCAGCCCGACCATCGCGCCCCAGCATCCGATGACCAGGGCGAGCGGAATGCTGCCGCGCCTGCCGCGCACGAGGACGGCGACGATCAGCAGTCCCGCGGTGAGGGCCGCCGTGGTGGTGTGTCCCGACGGGAAAGCCCATCCCGAGGCATGGGTGTCCCAGTCCGCTTGGGGCGGCCGTGGGCGGGACACGAGTGCCATCACCCCGTACCGCAGCGCCTGGCCCGCTCCGAGACAGGCCAGGCAGAGTGCGACGGCGATCGCACGCTGCCGGCGGGTCCGTCCCGCGATGATTCCGGCGAGCGCCGCCAGCGCGTAGGGGACGGCACCTGTCCCCGTGGTGGTCAGCCCGTGGGCGAATGCCACCGCGACATCCGGCCGGTGGTCGACGGACCAAGCAAGGAGGCCGTGGTCGGCGAAGAGTGGTCTGCCGCCGTGGCCCGTCACGACCATGGTCAGCAGGCCGAACGCGGTCCAGGCACCGAGGCCGCAGCCGCCGGCCAGTTCGGCGGCGTTGCCGCGCTTCACGACACCGCCGCCGGCAGCGGGCGCGGCGGGGTGGCGGCCGGCCGCCGGGCCGGGGGCCCTGCCCGCCCGCTCAGTACGGACACGCCGGCTGTCACGGTGAGCGCGCCCACCGCGGCTCCTGCCGTCACATCGTGGGGGCGGTGCTCATGCGACCGGACCCGAGAAGGCCATCGCGACGCGGACCATGCCGACACGGTGTCGTTCGGCCGGGCAGGGACGTGCCGGGCGAGGCGCACCACCCCGGTGTGGGCCGAGCCGTCGAGGGACGGTCCGGCGAAGGCGAGGATCATCCCTGGGCCTCCGCCGCCTTCGCCCGCCGTCGCGAGCGGAGCACCTCGGTGGCGAGCGGAATCAGGGACAGGGCCACGATCAACGCGACCATCGGCAGCAGGTACCGGTCCACGTTCGGCACGGAGGAGCCCAGCGCGTAGCCCGCCAGCGTGAGACCCAGGCTCCAGAGCAGCCCGCCGGCCGTCTGCCAGACGGTGAAGGTCCGTACCGGCACCCGCAGGGCGCCCGCCATCGGGTTCAGGACCGTCCGCACCACCGGAACGAAACGGGCCAGCACGATCGCCTTCGCGTACCCGTAGCGCTCCAGCAGTTCCTCCGCGCGTCTCGCCCCCTCGTGCAGGCGCGCCGAGCGGCTGTGGGCGAGCAGGGCGCCGCCCGCTCTGCGGCCCAGGAGGTATCCGCACTGCGAGCCCGCCAGCGCACCCACCGCGGCGGCGATCAGGAGCGGCCCGAGCGACAGCTTGAGGCCGTGGTCGGCGGTGCCGGTGCACAGCAGGCCCGCCGTGAAGAGCAGGGAGTCGCCCGGCAGGAAGAAACCGATCAGCAGCCCGGTCTCGGCGAACAGCACCACTCCCACGCCCAGCACGCCGAAGGCGGACAGCAGCGAGCGTGCGTCCAGCACATTGACAGCGAGCTGCGACGATAGGTGCATGGCTGTGGTCATTCGTCGAGGGTCCCTTCATGACGCGCCCGGGCCGCCGGATGCGCCGCGACGGGGCACCCGGCCGGTGACTACAATCCAGTAGACGGTCTACTCAACTGTAGACGATCGTGGCGTGAGGGACGTTCCCATGACCGACTCGAGGGACGAGAGGCGGCCGGCCGGCGAACTCGAAGCGGCCGTCATGGCCGCACTGTGGGCCGCTGGGGCCCCGCTCACGCCCGGGCGGGTGCAGGCCGAACTCGGCGGCGGCCTGGCACGCACGACGGTGGCGACGATCCTGACCCGGCTGCACGAGAAGGGCGTCGTCGGCCGTCAACGGCAGGGGCGCGGCTTCGCCTACTTCCCGGTGCAGGACGCTCCCGGCCTGACCGCCCGGCGCATGCACACCGAACTCGACCGCGACGCCGACCGGCAGACGGTCCTGGCCCGCTTCGTCGCCCAGCTCGGCCCGGGCGACGAGGAAGTCCTGCGCCGGCTCCTGGACGGTGACGAGCGATGACCGCCGTCCTGCTGTTGCCGCTGGTCCTGCCCTTCCTCGCGCCGGTGCTGGGCCGTCGGACTCTGGACCGTCTGGCCCCCGCCACCGCGCTGTGGGTCCTGACCGCCTCGGCGCTGGCGCTGGCGGGAGCCTGCGTCGCCGCCCTCGGGGCGCTGGTCCTGCTCGGACTGCTCAAGCTCCCCGCCCTCGCCGCCTTCGGCGAACTCGTCCACCCCTTGCGCACGCCCTCCGACTTCGTCGTCGTTCCCGCGGCCTCGGCGGCCACCGGAGTCCTCGCCCTCGGCGTCCTCAGCCTCGTACGCTCGGCCTTCCGGCAGACCCGTGCCTACCGCACCGCCCGGACGCAGGCCGGTCGCCGCCCGGCCGCCGGTGACCTCTGCGTCGTCGAGTCGCCGCACCCGGACGCCTACGCCCTGCCCGGACGGCCGCACCGCATCGTCGTCACCACCGCGATGCTGCGCAGCCTGGGACCTGCCGAACGCGAGGCACTCTTCGCCCATGAACGGGCCCACAACCGGGCCGGCCACCACTACTTCCTGGTCGTCGCGGAACTCGCCGCCCACTGCCACCCGGCCCTGCGCCGAGTACGCGAGATCATCCGGCTGGCCGCCGAGCGGGACGCCGACGAGGCCGCCGCCACCGCTGTCGGGGACCGGCGTCTGCTCGCCACCGCCATCGCGCGCGCCGCCCTGGCCTGCCACGCTTCCCCCAGCGATCGCCCGGGCTTCGCCCCGGCGGCGACGACGGGCCCGGTCGCGCAGCGCGTCGCCGCCCTCCTCGGTCCCGCCGTGAGACGCCCGCGCGCCGCACGCACCATCGCGTTCCTCCTGGTGGTGTGCACGGTCCTGTCCGTCGGCGCCGGAACGGCCGGCGTCCTCGACTTCCATCACAAGGTCGAGGTCGCCCAGGGCGAGGAGGCTCCCTGACCGGTCCGTCGTAGGCGGCGGCGATCCCCGTTCCGACGGCGCAGGCCGACAAGGGTCAGCAGGAGGGCGCCCGCCACGAAGGGCACGTGAAGCCGGGGCCTTCGGCAGGTTGCGGACCCGCCCCGGTGGCCGGCTGAACGGAAAACAGGGCCGTCCAGTCGTCTTCTCACCCGCCTCTCACCCTACAAGCCGTAGGGTGGAACGCCCTCCTGCGAGCTGTAGGAGGAGCCGATTCCGCGGTGTGCGACGACAAGAGGTGCGAGATGACCGGCGGCTCGAACGCCACGACGACCGGTGTCCTTCGCACCGGCCTCCCGATGCGGGCCGTCCGGCCCCGGCGCCCTAGGGGCGAGCCCCGGCTCGGGGCGGTCGCGGCGGCCTTCACGCTCGCCCAGCTCGTTCTCGTACGGCCGGATCTCGGTCTCGGCTGGGACGAGACCGTCTACGTCAGCCAGGTCAGCGGTCACGTTCCGGCCGCCTACTTCAGCGCCCCCCGCTCCCGTGGCATCTCGCTCCTCGCCGCCCCGATCGCCTCCTGGTCGGACTCCACCGTCCTGCTCCGGATCTACCTGGCCGTTCTCTCCGGCCTCGCCCTCTACCTCGCCCTGCGCGTCTGGCGAGGCCACCTCGGGCCCGGAGTCCTGGCCCTGGCCGGCGCCCTGTTCGCCTCGCTGTGGGTGACGCTGTTCTACGGCCCGCAGGCCATGCCCAACTACTGGGTCGCCATTGGCGCCCTGGCCTGCGTCGGGTGCTTCCTGCGCGCCCGCGCGCACGCACGGGACCGGGCGTCCTGGTGGGGTGTGTGCGCGGGTGCGGCGCTGATGGCGTGGATGCGCCCGATGGACGCGGTCTACGTCGTGCTGCCCCTGCTCGCCCTCTCCCTGCGCCGCCCGCGTCTCCTCGTCGCGCTGGTCGTGGGCCTGGCGGCGGGCGGGGGAGAGTGGGTGATCGAGGCGTACGTGAGCTACGGCGGTCTCGCGCAGCGCCTGTCGGCCGCGTCCGCCATTCAGGGCGGGCTCGGCTGGCACCTCGCCGTGATCGACCAACTGCGCAGTCTCGGCGGGCGCACCCTGTGCCGGCCCTGCACCGGATCGGCCCCCAGCCCGGTGGTGACCCTGTGGTGGTTCGCGCTGCCGCTCCTCGCCGTCCTCGGCGCGGTGGTCGCCGTACGTGCCCGGCGCGCGCTGCCCGTCCTGCTCGCGGGAGCCTGCGCCGTCACGGCCGCCGTCCCCTATCTCTTCCTCATCGGCTACGCGGCCCCCCGCTTCCTGCTGCCCGCCTACGCCCTGCTCGCCCTCCCCGTGGCCCGCGGTCTCGTCCACCTGTTCACCGCCCCCACCCACAGGACGGGGCGCACCCTGGCCGCCGGTCTGGTGGCGGTCGGCCTGGCAGGCCATCTGGCCGTGCAGTACGTCGTCCTGGAACACACCGTGCGCGGCTCCGCCGCCTCCCGCGCCGCCTGGGCCCGCACCGCCGCCGCCCTCCACGCACGTGGTGTACGGCCGCCGTGCCTGCTCAGCGGCTACGACGCCGTCCCTGTCGCGTTCTACACCGGCTGCGGCTCAGCCCAGACGGCGGGCCACGACACCAGCGCCACCTCGGTCGAGCTGATGCGTGCCGCTCACCGCATGCCCTTCGCCGTCCTCGCACCGCCGGGGGGCCGTCCGCCCGCGTACGCACGCACCTGGCCCGAGGAGCGGGCCGGGGCTCTTCGGGCGTACGCGGCACCCGATACGTGGCTGGGCAGGTGACCGTGGTGACCGCGGCCGAGAGCTTGTCGATCACCATGGGCCGGCGCCTGTACGTCCAGTTGGGAATCACCCTGGTGGTGCTGGCCGCCGTCGGAGGGATGGTCGCCGCGCACCGGGCCACGTTGGCCAGCGGCACCGACCGGCTGATCGCGGCCGACGGAGAGTGGCTGGTGCTCGCCTGCCTCGCCGCGGTGGGCACCTGGGTGTGCGCGGCCGTCGCACAGCAGGGGGCGGTGGTCGAACCGCTGCCCAAGGGGCGGCTGGTGGCGGCACAGTTCGCGGCCGGCGCGGCCAACCACCTTCTTCCGGCGGGGGCCGGAGCGGCAGTGGTCAACCTGCGGTTCCTGACCCGGTGCGGATTGTCGGCCCGGCGCTCGGCGACCGCCCTGGCGGTGAAGGCGGCCGTCGGCGGGATCGTCCGGTGCGTGCTGGGGGTGGTCCTCTTGGCCGCCTCGCCCGGTACGGTCCCTCTCGCCGTGCGGGTTCCGCAGGTGCTGGTCCTGTTGCCGGTGGCGGCCGGAGCCGTCGCCCTGGCGGTCGCGGTCAGCGGCCGCCTCAGACGAGGGCTGGGCCGGGCCTTCGCCGACGTGCGGGACGTGCACCGGTGCCGGGGACGGGCCTGTGCGCTGTGGGGCGGGTCGGTCGCGTTCGCTCTGCTGCACGCCGGGGTGGTTCTCGCCGTGGTCCACGCGATCGGCCTCGGCCTTCCCGCGAGCCGTGTGGTCGTGGCCTACCTGGTCGCCAGCGGCGCGGCGGCGCTGCTGCCCACGCCGGGCGGACTGGGGTCGCTGGACGCCGCGCTCGCCCTGGCGCTCACGGCGGTCGGCGCGCCGGGGCCGGCGGCGGTCTCGGCCGTACTCGGCTACCGCCTGCTGACCGGGTGGCTGCCGATGGTCCCCGGGCTGCTGGTCCTGGCGCTGCTGGCCCGCCGCTCGGCCGTGTGAACCGACCGGACGCCTCGCCTTCCTCCTGGCCGCCAGGCCCACGGCCCCGGCGCGCCGACAGCGCGTCAGTCCCGCGGATCAGCCGGTACCCGTGCCCCCGCAACGTACTGATCCGGGGCGGGCGACCAGCACGGTCAGGCTGAACGGCTTGACCAGGTAGTCAACGGCCGGGCCCGCAGGCCATACAAGTCCGCCCGTAGTCAGGATGCGTTCAGGTGCCCGATGGCAGGCTCGGGCCGTGTGACCCACGAAGCGTCCGAAAGTCAGGTGGTTCCGGAGGCCGGTCAAGCCCCCGATTCCCGGGACCGACCGGGTAGGAGCAAGGTGCCAGAGGTCACCGTCTCCTTCTGGATGATCAAGGTGCTGTGCACGACGGTCGGCGAGACCGCGGCGGACCTGCTCAACAAGAAGGCGGGTCTCGGGCTGACCGGTGTGTCGGTGCTGATGAGCGCCCTGCTGGCCGTGGTCCTGGTGATCCAGTTCCGCTCCGGCGCCTACCGGCCGGGCGTGTACTGGTCGGCGGTGGCGCTGATCAGCGTCGTCACCACGCTGGCGAGCGACGACCTCACCGACATCATGGGCGTGCCGCCGGAGGCGAGCACCACGGTCTTCGCGCTACTCCTCGCGGTCGTGTTCGTCGTCTGGTACCGGCGCGAGAGGATCCTGTCCGTCCGCCACATCGACACCACCAGTCGGGAGTCCTTCTACTGGTCGGCCGTCCTGTCCACCTTCGCCCTGGGCACCACGGCCGGTGATCTGGTGTCCGAGCGGATCGACCTGGGCTACTGGCTGTCCGCCGTCCTCTACGCGGTGGTCATCGCCGCGGTGGCGCTCGCGCACTTCGCACTGGACCTGGACGGGCTGTGGAGTTTCTGGATCGCCTATGTCCTGACCCGCCCGCTGGGCGCTTCGACCGGTGACTACCTCTCCCGGCCCATCGGCGACGGCGGTCTGGGCCTGGGCACCGTCGTGACCAGCGCTCTGTTCCTGGCGGTCATCTTCGGACTGGTCGTCCACCTCTCCGTCACCCGCAGGGATGCCGCCGAACCGGAGCGCGTATCGGGACACCTGGCCTGAGCCGCCGGCCATCTCCGAGTGGGGCGAGTGATACACACGGTGACGGTCAGGATGTGTTCAGGTTCCAACTGGCACCGTCGCGCACTATGACCGACGAAACGTCTGATGATCCCGTGGCTCCGGAGACGTGCATCCGCCGGCGAAACCAGGAGCGAGCCGGGGGAAGTACCGAGAGAGCCGCCGTGGCGGAGCTTCCGGGATTCCGGCGAATCTCGCCGGCTGGTGCGCGCGGGGTGGCTGCCACGGCACCGAGCCCTCTGTCTCACGCCCCCGGCGGCGCGGCCTGAACAGGCCTGACGGGCAATCGAAGTCATACCGCGGCCTTGCGAATCCCGGACTGCGCCTGGCCCTGCATTTCTTGACAATTACCGTTCCGCAGACACGAGGGATGTCCCTCCGTGCTGCCACTCGTTCCTTGCGAGGGTTTACATGACAACTGCGACGACGCCCGAGAGCCTTCGGTCGCCTGCCAGGCAGATGTTGAACAAGGTTCCCGAGGTCACGATCTGGTTCTGGATCATCAAGATCCTGTGCACCACGGTCGGTGAGAGTTTCGCCGACTGGATCAACATGAACCTCGGCGTCGGCCTGATCAACACGGCATTGATCTTCACCGTGGTTCTGGCAGGAGTCATGGGCTGGCAACTCACCACCAAACGCTACATCCCGTTCGTGTACTGGCTCACCGTCGTGGTGGTGAGTGTGACCGGCACCCTCTACACCGACATCCTCACCGACAGCCAGGGCGTTCCCCTCGCGGTGAGCAGCAGCGTCTTCGCCGGCCTCCTGGCCGTGGTCTTCGGGATCTGGTACGCCCGCGAGCGGACCCTGTCGGTCCACACCATCACCACCCGTCCCCGTGAACTCTTCTACTGGCTCGCGGTTCTGGTCACTTTCGCCCTCGGCACCGCGACCGGCGACTGGACCCTGGAGCTGACCGGCTGGACCGCCGGTGTGTCCGTGTTCCTGCCTCTCGGGTTGATCGCCGCGATCGTTCTCGGATGGCGTCTCGGCGCCAACGCGGTGCTCTCCTTCTGGCTGGCCTACATCCTCACCCGTCCGCTCGGTGCCAACCTCGGTGACTGGCTCGGCTCGCCCAGCGGCGACGGCGGCCTGGGCCTCGGTACGGCGATCACCAGCGTGATCTTCCTGGGTGCGATCCTCGCCACGGTCGTGTACCTCACGATCAGCCGCAGCGACATCATCGAGACCGACGAACTCGCTCAGACCCCGCGAGCGGCGAACCCGGCGCGTGAGCGGATCATGCTCGGTTACTACGCCGTCGTGGCGGTCGCGACTGCGGCGCTTCTCGTCTGGGCACACCACCAGCCCCACGCGGCCGTGGCCAGTGAGGACGACGCCCCCGCACCGGTGACCGCCCACCTCACCCCGAAGCAGGCGACGTCGCCGTTCCCGCCGGCCGAGATCGCGAAGTTCCGCGCCATCGCGGCTGACACCCTGGCGAAGCTCAACGCGGGCGACCAGTCGGCCGCGACCACTCGCGTGACCGACCTCGAGACCGCCTGGGACGACGACCAGTCCACCCTCGAGCCCAAGAGCGGGCAGTCCTGGCACTTCCTCGACGGCGAAATCGACCAGGTCCTGACCGCACTGCGGGCCTCGAGCCCCGACAAGGCCACCGAGGTCAAGGCGCTCAACACCCTTCTCGTCTCACTCGGTTGACCAGCCACCATGACGGCTTGCCCCGACGCGTCCCCGGCGCCGGGGCAGCCGACGTTTCTGGTGGGGGGGCGGTTGCCCGTGTTTTGCGAGTGCGATTTACTCTTACGACTTGTAGGAGTTGCCGGGAGGGCGCGGCCGCGTCCTGGTCAGGCCCCATCAGGTCCCGGCGGACGGTCTCGCGGCGATGGCGGGGCCGTGTCCTTGGCTGAGGAGTAGCGAAATGAGTGAACACCGGCGGCAATCGTCGGGGAGGTCCATACCGTCAGGATCTGACGGTGTGCCGGGTGGCGGCCGGGCCGCGGCGCGGCGGGCCGCCCAGGCCCGGAACGGGCATGGCCGCCGTGCGGGGGGCACACGGCGTGCTGACACCGGACGTTCCGGGCGGCGCCGCCTGATCGACTACCCGCGGGCGGACAGACGCGGCCTCCGGCGATGGCTGCCCTCGTGGAAGCTGACGACCGGCACCTTCCTGCTGTTCATCGGCGGTCTGCTGGGCCTGTTCGGCTATGCCTACGCCACGACGACGATCCCCGGGGCGAACCCCAGTACCCAAGCACAGAGCAACACCTACTACTGGTCGGACGGCTCGGTGATGGCCACCCAGGGATCGACCAACCGGCAGAACGTCGATCTCGCGCAGGTCCCGAAACTGGTCCAGTGGGACTTCCTTGCCGCGGAGAACGCGACCTTCTACTCCGATCCCGGCGTCGACACGCAGGGCATGCTCCGTGCCGTCTACCACATGGCCACGGGCGGTGAGGTGCAGTCGGGGTCCACCATCACCCAGCAGTTCGTGAAGAACACCTACCTCAGCCAGGACCAGTCGGTCACCCGCAAGCTCAGGGAGATCATGATCTCCCTGAAGATCGGTGGCCAGTTGTCCAAGCGGCAGATCCTGCAGGGCTATCTCAACAGCTGCTACTACGGCCGGGACGCCTACGGCATCGAGGCCGCGTCCCGCACCTACTACCACGTGCACGCCTTCCAGCTGACCGTCAGTCAGGGCGCCTTCATCGCCGCCACGGTCAACGAGCCGAGTCTGCTGATGCACGCCGACACCGACCCGCGGGCCAAGGCCCAGGCCGAAGCGCGTTGGAAGTACGTGCTGGACCGCATGGCCAAGATCCACAAGATCACCGACGGTCAGGAACAGCGGTACCTCGCCGCCGGGTTCCCCACGCCCCGGCCCTACACGCCCTCGGCGGGGATGTCCGGGCAGACGGGCTACCTGGTGCAGACCGCGTCGAAGTATGCCGAAGCCCACGCCTCCCTCACGGACCAGCAGTTGGGCCGTGGCGGGTACCAGATCTACACGACCTTCGACAAGAAGAAGGTCAACGCGCTGTCGGCGTCCGTCACGGCGATGGAGCACGGGCACCTCGACCCGCGGCACCGCTCCGCCGACAAGGACGTCCAGGTCGGAGCGGCGTCGATCAGTCCGTCGACCGGCGCGATCGTGGCGCTGTACGGCGGGGCCGGCTGGAACAAGGGGCACTGGACGGACAACGCGGACGCGACCGGTGTGCCGGTCGGCTCCACCTTCAAACCCATCGACCTGGCCGCCGCCCTCGACCACGGCGCGGTCCTCTCCCCGGGGCAGTCCGCCTCACCGATCACCCCGGCCTCGAAGTTCGACGGCGACGACGGCATCACCATCAAGAACCAGCAGGGCCGGGAGCTGTCGGACTCGAACGACCCCACGGGGCTCCTGCACCAGCGTAACGACGTATCCACGAAGTGGGGTTACATCACCCTGCGCAAGGCGATGGAGCAGTCGGTCAACACCCCCTACGTCCAGCTCGGCGAGTACGTCGGGTACGACACCGTGGAGGGCGAGGCCCTGAAGGCGGGGCTCCTGCGCTCCAGCCTGCAGTACGACACACCGGGCTTCTACATAGGTACCTCCACACCGTCGGCGATCCGTATGGCAGACGCGTACGCCACCTTCGACGACAGCGGGATCCAGCACGAGCCGTACTCCGTGACCAAGGTCGTCGCCGACGGCCGGCAGCTGCCCGGCTTCGGCAGACCCAAGGGCACCACGGCCATGCCCGCCTCGACCGCCGACACCGTCACCGACGTCCTGCGAGACGTGGTCAGGACCGGCACCGGTACCAACGCCCAGGCCCTGGGCCGCCCGGCGGCGGGCAAGACCGGTACGACCGACGACTACAAGTCCGCCTGGTTCATCGGCTACACCCCCCAACTGACCACGGCTGTCAGCATGTTCAAGGAGGACCCGAAGAACGCCGGCCTGCGATCCATGCAGGGCGTCGGCGGCTACGCCAAGGTCTTCGGCGCCGACATGCCCACCGAGGTGTGGACCGGGTACATGTCCGCGGCCCTCCAGGGACAACCCGTCCTGCAGTTCCCGACCGCGCCCCAACTGGGCCAGAGCACGGACGAATACGGCGCACCCTCGCCCACACCCTCCGCCACCGCGCCCCAGAGCACGCCCGCGGCGACCCCGACCCCGTCGGCCACCCCGAACCCCACCACCGCACCGTGTCACGGGAACGGGCGGCACTGCGTCAGCCCGAGCCCGACCGATACCGCCACCGGCGGTACGACCACCGGCACCGGCGGCGGGCTGCTCGGCGGCACGACCGGCGGAAACACCTCACCCTCACCGACGACGACCGGCTCACCGGCCCCGGCCCGGACCCGCGGAGGGCCTTGAGCCGCGTCCACGGTGGCCGGTGGGCTGCCCCCGTCGGCGTGTCGCGGCGACGGGCCTCGGCGTCCGGGCAGGGCTGCCGGATCCCTTCGGTCACGGGCCGTGCGGCGTCTTTCTCCGCACGCTCCCTGCCGAGTGAGCCTGCGGCTGCCGACCGAATCCACCGCCGCGACAGAGCCGAGCACGTCGGAGCCGACCGCGGCCGACTGCCGGTGCCCCACCCACGGGCGCTTCGGCCGGATCCCTGTGCTGGAGCCGGCCCGGCGGTGCGTCCGCCCGGCCGCCTCAGGTCGGAGCAGTGTTCACTCGCTCCGCCCGCTTCTCCACCACCCGCCGGCCTCTGAGAATGGGCGACGGCCCGCCGGGTCCACCGCGGCCACAGCCGTTGACACCACTCCGTGGGTGCCGTGGTGCCTCGGGCGTCCCCCGGAGCCGTCCGCGGGGGCGCCCAGGCGCTCCTGGTGAGTGTGCTGCTCGGCGAGCCGGAGGCGGACCACGGCGTCCAGCCCACCGCCGGTGGCCGGCTCCAGCGTGACTTCACCACCTCCGGCGCGGGTGAGCTGCCGGACCATCGGCAGGCCCAGGCCGGTGCCGTCGTGGTCGGCATCGGGGGCTCTCCAGAACCGGTCGAACGCTCGGTGCCGTTCGGCCTCGGTCATACCGGCCCCCTGGTCGATCACATGCAGCTCGACCAGGGGCGGAGTACGGCCGCCGTCCCCCGGGGCGGTGACGACGGCCAGCGTGATCGTGGTTCCCGGTGGGGACGCGCGCAGCGCGTTGGAGAGGAGATTGTCGATGATCTGGTCCAGGGCTCCCGGGACCGCCCACACCCGCGCGGCTGTGGCTCCGGAGACGACGATGCCCACGTGTTGTTCGTCGGCGAAGGCCGTCCAGACGGCCGCGCGTTCGGCGACGACAGCGTCCAGATCGACCGCCTCGGGCCGGGTCGCGGAGTTCTCCAGCCTGGCGAGTGCCAGCAACCCCTGCACCATACGGCTGAGCCGCTCCATCTCCGCCAGCGCCGTGTCCAGGCTGTCCTGGGCGCAGGGGGCCAGGTGCGGCTCGAAGTTCTCCAGGCGCAGCCGCAGTGCGGTGAGCGGGGTGCGCAGCTGGTGGGACACCTCGGAGGCGAACGCCTGCTGTGCCTGCAACACGTGCTGCAGCCGGGTCACGGTCGTCGTGAACGACACGGCCAGCCGCCGTAGTTCCGGCGGACCGTGGTCGGTGGCGGGTGGATCGGTGAGCCGGCCCTCGGCGAGTTGCGCCGTGGCGTGTTCCAGAGCCCTCACCGGGCGGGTGATCGAGCGGGCGAGCACGAAGCCGATCAGGGCGACGGTGGCCAGCACACCCAGCCCGACAGCGGCCAGCGCCAGCCAGGTCGCATGGACCTTCGCCTTGAGCGGGTCCAGTCGGTACACGGTCCGCACCACGCAGGGGACGGCGGTGCCGGAGCCGCCGGGCACGGTGACGAAGAGGACGTCGCCGTGTGCGGAAGGGTCGTTCCGGGTGCCGACGACGGGGTTGTCGCGCAGCGCGCCTGAGATGTCCGGCTCCGTGGACAGGTCCCTGCCGACCTGGCCCCGGGAGGTGTCGGTGAGGACGACCCCTCTCCGGTCGGCGACGAGCACGCGGCTGCCGGTTCGCCGCCCGTAGGCGCGGGCCAGGGCGGGGAGATCGGCCGCCAGACCGTGCTCCATCCGCTCCTCGCAGATCGCGGCCAGCGTCATCGCCCCCTGCTGCGCCGTACGGGAGAAGCGGGACAGCTCGCTGCGGGCGTAGAAGACGCCGAACGGCACTTCGAGCGCGAGCAGGACGAGCAGTATGAGGCTCAGATGACTGAGCAGGATACGACGGGTCACCGGGGCCCTCCGTCATACACCGCCGGTGTGGCGGACGCGGCGTCGGCCACGGGCGGCGACACCAGGCGGAAACCGATCCCGCGGATGTTCTCGATCCAGGCGGAGTCACCGAGTTTGCGGCGCAGCGCGGCGATATGGACATCGAGGGTCTTGGTGGGGCCGAAGTAGTTCGGCTCCCACGCGGTGTCGAGGATCTGCCGGCGTGAGCAGACGGCCCCGGGATCTTCCGCGAGGCAGGTGAGCAGGTCGAACTCCTTGGGGGCCAGGGCGATCGGCGACTCGTTCAGACGCACCTGCCGGGTGCGGCGGTCGATGGCCAGCGGGCCGATCCGCTGGACGTGCGCCATCCCGGACCGGGCCGGATCCGTCGACGGCTGCCGTCCGTCGTGGCCCGTCTCCGGCCCCGTGAGGCGGGTGCGTCGGGTGACGGCGCGGATACGGGCGACGAGTTCCCGTACGCCGAACGGTTTCGAGACGTAGTCGTCCGCGCCCAGCTCCAGGCCGAGGACCCGGTCCACTTCGTCGTCCCTGGCAGTGATCATGATGATCGGCACCGCCGAACGGGCCCGGAGCGCACGGCAGACGTCGATGCCGTCCATGTCGGGGAGCCCCAGGTCCAGCAGGACCATGGCAGCCTCGGGTGCGGCGAGGCCGTCGGTGCCGCTTCGGGCGTGTTCCACCGTGAACCCGAAACGGTGCAGCCCCTCCATCAGCGGACCGGCCACCCGGTCGTCGTCCTCGATCAGCAATACACGCATGCCGGAAGGCTCACAGACTTCTGGCGGAGCGCGTGGCGCAAACGCCGGAACCTCCCCCGAGCCGGTGATTCCCGTGATCGCGGGCGACCGGGTTCACCACGTACGGCGTAGCCGCTGAACGACGTCGCGCCGGCGACATCCAGGACATCGCCGGCCCGATCAAGCAGAGACCCAGGACCGTCGAACAGCGACGGACACCGGCTCTGGTCCTGGTCGGGCAAGTCATCGCAGGAGCAGTCGAGTTGAAACCCGTGCGCCGACTCGGCCGAGCAGACCGCAATCGAAAACTGATACAGCGTCAGTCCATCCGGGTTAAGCCGTCCGGTACGTCATCGGCTGGAGACGGGCACATCCCGGCACCTCCTCGTACGATTCCGGGATACCCGCTGTATTTGCTCTGGCAATGTGCTTGATCGTCGTCCCGTAGCGTCGGTCGCACGTCCGGTGCCGCTCATCGAGCACCGCGTGACCAGCCCTCCCCGAGCACCCGGGACACCTCATGCCCATCGAAGAATTGCGCCGTATCCGGCCGGACCTGGTGGATTCGTTCAAAGCCGCGCTCCCCGGAGCCCGGGCCACCGTGCTCGGCCGTCTGTGGGGCGCGTTCTCACGAGAACCCGTGCCCGGTGTGACCGGGCATCGCCAGACCTCCGACAGCCACGTGGTCGATCTGCGACGGGGCGGCTCACTGTCGGCGGACCGGTCCTGCGCGCGGCCGTTCGCCGAGGTACCCGCGGACTTCACCGTGTCCGGACCCGAGGGGACGATCAGCGGGCCGGCCGAACTCCTGGCCCAGCTCGGGCTGCGCACCCCCGCGGCGGAACGACTGGCGACCGAACTCGACAACAGCGTGGTCAACCTGGCCCTGGCCAGGGCCGCGAACGCACACCACCCGACAGCCCCGCCGAACGACTCGACGGACGCCGAGCAGGCGGTCACCGAGGGCCACCCACAGCATCCCTGCTGCCGGACGCGGACGGGCATGTCGGTCGCCGAGGTCCTCGCCTACGCTCCCGAGCACCGCCCGGTCGTCCGGTTGGCGCTGCTGCGGGTCCCGGCCGAACGCTGGCAGGGAGCAGGCACCTGGCCACGGCAACTGCTCGACGGCGACACGATCCTGGTCCCGCTGCATCCCTGGCAGCGCGACCACGTGCTGACGCGCCATCCCGACCTGGCCGTCGCGGAGGAGACGATCCCGGCCCGGCCGTTGCTGTCCTTGCGCACCCTGGTGCCGCTGGGCGTCCTGCCCGGCTGTCACATCAAGACCGCGCTCGACGTGCAGGTCACCAACTACCGGCGCACCATCTCCCCGGCCGAGGTCGCCGACGGACCGGCGCTGTCCGATCTGGTCTCGGCCGTCCTGGACAAGTCCGGGTACGGCAACAGCCTGCGCGTTCTGCGTGAGCTGGGCGGCGGCGCGGTGCGGGTGGACGGGCAGCCCTCGGCGAGCCTGGCGGCGATGATCCGGGAGTCGACCGAGCGCTGCCTCGACCCCGGCGAGATCGCGGTGCCCCTCACCGCCGTCCACGCGACAGGGGCCACCCTGATCTCAGGAGATCCGGTGCGCTGGCTCGCGGACTTCGCCGGACTCGTCCTGCCGCCCGCGCTGACCCTGCTGTCCATGGGCGTGGCGCTTGAGGCCCACGGCCAGAACACCCTGGTCGTGCTGCGCGACGGGCGGCCGGTACGGGTGCTCTACCGGGACCTCGACGGCGTACGGGTGAGCCCACGGCGCCTGGCCCGGTGCGGCTTCACGCCGCCGCCGCTGCTCGGCACCCGCGCGGGCGACGACACGGACGCGCTGCACACCAAACTGTTCGGCGGCCTGGTCAGCGGCGTCTTCAGCGAGCTGGTCGACGTCCTCACCCGGACGCGCGAGGCCGATCCCCGGGCGCTGTGGGGTGTGGTGGCCGAAGCGGGCCGCCAGGTGTATGCCGGCCTGCCGGACCACGAGGACGCCGCGGCCTTCTTCGGCGACACGATGCCGCTGAAGGCGACCGTCGCCATGCGCCTCTCCGGGAACCCGGGCAAGGCGCAGTGGACGTACCTGCCCAACCCGCTGGCCCCGCGCCGCTGACATCTCCCACCGAACGTCGTCCCCCTGGAGCGACCGTATGACCACCGGTACTGCCCCCCACACCAGGTCCGCCACCGCCACCGCCACCGGGCCGGCCGGCGAACCTGTCCGGACGGCCGACGCCGTCACCGCCCACACCCTGCTCAACTGCCTGATCCGCGAGGTCTCCGCCCCCGAACACCAGGTGACCGTCGCCGACGGCCACCTCCTGCTACGTCTGCCACGCCGGGACCTCCTGCTCCGCTGCCGACTGCGACGGACCTCGCTGATCGGAGCCCACCGTTTCCGGGACCCGGTGCAGCGGCTCGCCGACGGCACCTGGGTGACCGTGGGCTGGAGGGAGCTGGCCGGTTTCATCGAGGACGAACTGGAACTGCGCACAGGGGTCGCCAACGAGGAGTTCGTGAGCCAGGTGGCGGACAGCAGGGAGACGATCCGCACGGCGCTGGAGGAGCGGGCCGCCGCCGCGCCGCATGCCGACCTCTATGTGGCGTCCGAGCAGTCCCTGGTGTTCGGCCATCGCTTCCACCCGACCCCCAAGGCCCGCACCGGCGACCCGGCGGACTGGCTGGCGTACGGCCCGGAGACCGGAGCGCGCTTCCGCCTGCGCTACCTGGCGGTGCGCCGCCATCTCGTACGAGAAGAAGGCGAGTTGGACGGAGTGGACGCGCTGCATCCGGCGGCCGACCCGGAGTTCGCGATGCTGCCGGTGCATCCCTGGCAGTACCTGCTGCTCCAGGGCGACGCCCGGCTGCGTGAGGCCATGGCCGCCGGTGATGTCGTCGACACCGGACTGAGCGGGCCGGAGCTGGTGCCGACCGCATCGGTGCGCACCCTCTACCACCCGGACAGCGACGTCTTCCTGAAGTTCAGCCTGAACGTCCGCCTCACCAACTGCGTGCGCAAACACGCGCGGTACGAACTGGCCGGCGCCGTCGCTCTCAACCGGCTGCTCCAGCCCCTCTTCGCCGGCCTGTCCGGGCGCTTCCCGGGCTGCGCGCTCCTGGCCGAGCCCGGCTACCGCACCCTGGACACCGGGGGCGACCCGGACCTCCTGGAGGGGCTCGGCGTCATCGTCCGCTCCGGCCTGCGCCACCACCTTCTCCCCGGGGTGACACCCCTGCTCGCCGCTGCCGTGGCGGACGAGTACCCCACCGGCCCGGCCCACGTCTCCCACCTGCTCGCGCGCGGCGACGGATCCATCCTGGCCTGGTGGGACACCTATCTACGGCTGCTGCTGCCACCGGTGCTGGCCGCCTACTTCGAGCACGGCGTCGTACTGGAACCCCACCTGCAGAACGTCGTCGTCGGCGTGCACGCGGACGGCACACCGGCGCAGATGTTCTTCCGCGACCTTGAGGGAACCAAGCTCCTGCCCGCACACCACCGGCACGCCCTCGCCGAACTCCCGGACGATGTCCGGGAATCCCTCGCCTACGATGCCGAACGCGGCTGGAACCGGGTCGCCTACTGCCTCCTGGTCAACCACACCGCCGAAGTGCTGGGCGCCCTGGCCGACCTCGATCCGACGCTGGAACCCGCCCTCTGGGGCCTGGTCCGCGACCACCTCGCCGGCTACGCCCGCACCGCCGGCGAACCGCCACGCCTGCGTGCCCTGCTGTCCGGCGTGCCGCTGCCCGCGAAGGCCAATCTCCTCCTGCGCTGGGCCCGCAAGGCCGACCGGCACGCCACCTACGTCCCGCTGCCCAGCCCGCTCGGCGCGGACTTCCCCCGCGAGGCGATCCGGTGAGGCCCGCCCTCCTCGACCTCGTCGGCACGATGACCGACGACGATCTGCCCGCCTACCTCTACGACCTGCCGGGCCTGCGCGAGCACGTGCGGGCGATCCGGTCCGCGCTGCCGGAACGTGTCGAGCTGCTGTACGCCGCCAAGGCCAACTCCGACCCCCGGATCCTGCGGGCGCTGGCCGGACACGTCGACGGGTTCGAGGTGGCCTCCGGCGGTGAGCTCAGCCACGTCCGCTCACTCGTCCCCGGCGCACCGATCGCCTTCGGAGGCCCAGGCAAGACGGAGACCGAGCTGACCTGCGCGCTGAACTCCGGAGTGGAGCGCCTGCACATCGAGAGCGAACACGAACTGCGCCTGCTCACCACCGTGCTGGGCGACGGACTCGCCGAGATCCTGCTCCGCGTCAACCCGCCCGTCGGCCTCGGCGAGGTCGCCCTGGCCATGGGCGGGCGCCCCGGCCCCTTCGGCATGGACCCCGCACAACTGGACCACTGTCTGGAGGTGATCGCGTCCGACCCGCGCGTCCGACTGCACGGCCTCCACTTCCACCTCGCCAGCGGACTCCGGGCCCGGGCCCAACTGGCCCTCGTCGACAAGATCCTGACCTGGGCCCAAGACTGGGCTCACGGACGCGGGGTCGACCTGGCCGAGGTCAACGTCGGAGGCGGAATGGGCGTCGACTACTCGGCTCCGCACAAGGTCTTCGACTGGCCCGCGTTCGGTGCGGGCCTACGCCCCCTCCTGGCCCGCCACCCTCACCTCACCCTGCGCGTCGAACCCGGCCGCTCGATCACCGCGTACTGCGGCTGGTACGTCACCCAGGTCCTGGACATCAAGTTCAGCCGCGGGCAGGCGTTCGCGGTGCTGCGCGGAGGCACCCACCATCTGCGCACCCCGGCCGCGAAACAGCACGACCAGCCCTTCGAGGTGATCCCCGACGACGAATGGCTCCCGTCCTGGAACCGTCCGGAAGCCCGGGACGAGCCGGTGACACTGGTCGGACAGCTGTGCACGCCCAAGGACGTCCTGGCACGTGCCGTCATGGTGGACCGACTGCGTGTCGGCGACCGAGTCGCCTTCGCCATGGCCGGCGCCTACGCCTGGAACATCTCCCACCACGACTTCCTCATGCATCCCCACCCGACCTTCCATCACGTCGAGGATGTCGAGGTGTCCGTCCCGGGCCGTCACGCCCATCAGACGTCATGAGCGGAGTGCCGGCCACCCTCACCGTCCGGAACCTCCGCCGCTACCTGCTCGCACAGCTGACCTCGAACGTCGGCACCTGGATGCAGCGCGCCGCCCAGGACCTGCTCGTCCTCCACCTCACCGGCAACAGCGGCAGTGCGGTGGGCATCGTCACGGCACTGCAGTTCCTGCCCCAGACCCTGTTCGGACTGACCGGAGGCGTCCTCGCGGACCGGTTCCCCAAGCGGCGGCTGCTGCTCCTGACACAGTCCGCGATGGCAGCGCAGTCGCTCCTGCTCGGGCTGTTGACCGTCACCGGGGCAGTGAACCTGCTGTCCGTCTACGCGCTGGCCTTCGCCCTCGGCACCGCCACCGCCGTGGACAGCCCCGCCCGCCACGCGTACATCTCCGAGCTGGTCACCCGCGAGCGCCTGGCGACCGCGGTCAGCCTGAACTCCGCCCAGTTCAACGCGGCCCGCGTCCTCGGCCCCGCTCTCGCGGGCCTGACCGTCGCCGCCTTCGGCACAGGTCCTGTGTTCCTCGCGAACGCCGTGTCGTACCTGGCCGTCCTCTACGGCCTGGTCACCATCCGTACAGTCGAGCTGAGCCACCCCAGCCACTCCCCACCCGGGCGCCCCCGGCTGTCCGACGCCTTCCGATGCATCGCAACCACCCCGGAACTGCTCCTGCCGCTCTGCGTCATCGCCTTCGTCGGCACCTTCGGCCTCAACTTCCAGGTCACCATCTCGCTCGTGGCAATCACCGTCTTCCATTCAGGCGCCGCGGCCTTCGGCTGCCTCTTCGCCGCCTACGCCTCGGGCAGCCTCATCAGCGCGCTCCACGGGGCGAGGCGCGGGAAGCCGCCCACGCTGCGACGACTGATCGTCGCCACGGTCGTCTTCGGGACACTGGAAGCCGCACTGGGCCTGATGCCGGACTACGGCACGTTCATGGCCTTGCTGATCCCCACCGGCTTCGCCGCGGTGACCGTGACCACCACCGCCAACACGCTGACCCAGCTTCACTCCGAGCCACGTCTGCGAGGCCGAGTCCTTGCCGTCTACTTCCTGGTCCTCCTCGGCGGCACTCCTCTCGGCGCCCCGCTGGCCGGCCTGGCGTCGGACGCCCTCGGCGCCCGCGCCGGCCTCATCCTGGCCGGTGTCGTCTCGGCATCCTCCGCGCTCGTCCTGTCCGCCGTGATCACAGCGCGAACCCGACGACGACTCACCCGGATCACGGCACCTGAGTCCGCCCCCGGTTCACCCCACACCAACGACTCAGGCGTCCCTGTATCCGCTCCAGCAAGGCGCCGGACATCCGATCAGTGATCCTTCCGGGCCGGGACAGGCCCGGCTGAAAGGCCCGCCTCGGCGACCCGGGCGAGGAGCGACCCCGCCTTCGGGCTCGCATCGTTCATCGTGCCGGCACACGAGTTCCTCGGCCGGTGGGGTCCTCGTCGGAGGCGGTCCAGGTGGGTAGCAGACCTGTGGCGTGGTCGCCCTGTGTCGCGGCGAGGGTGGGCTGGAGGCCGTAGACCCATTCAAGGGAGCGGGTCCAGGGGCGGCCGGAATAGATGCCGGGGCCGTCGATGAGGTGGTCCCAAGAGTTGTCCCGTAACCCCACGAGGCTGAGGGTCAAGCTGTGTCGGGGTCGGCGCCGATGGCACCGGCCGAGCGAAGCGAACGCCCGAGGTCACCGGTGAGGATGCGGGGGTGTCGCCACCACCACCACAGGTCGGGGCCGGGCAGCCTGTGGAACTGGTCGAGTGCTTGGCCGTCGTCATCGACGGTCGCGGCCTTGTACCGGTCGTCCAGAGCTTTGATCTGCGGGGTCCAGAGCTGAACGACGTGTTCGTCCAACAGGAGCCACGCCTCGTGCAGCCAGTTTCGGCAGTAGAGGTCGTTGATGTACTCGTAGATGTCGTCGCCGTAGCCGCGCTCGATGACGCTCACCAGGGCGGCCCACGCGTTCACCCTTTCAGCGACGGTGAACGCCGTCCGCCAGCCGCGCTGGTGCAACAGCTCGCCCACCTCGGTTTCAGTAGCCACGGGCGTGAGGCTCTCACGCCGAATCCGCGCGGGCGACCGAGACATGTCCCGCCGGAGGCTGCGGGCCCGGAGCATGACCAAGGTGAGGCGATCCCGCAGTGGCTGGTGTGATCACGGCGTCAAAGCCCTCCTGGACAGCCCCGTTCAGTGGACGCGGGCGAGGTTGCCGGTTGGGCCTGCGTCGCGGGATGTGGGGTGTGGCGGCGGATGACGGCGTGGGCCCGCTCCGCGGTGGCGAGGGAGGCAAGGATGAGCACGGCGCCGATGGGGCCGAGCCAGTGTGCGCCGGTCCATGCGATTCCGGCCTGGCCGACCAGTGGTGCGAGGGAGACACCCACGTACAGGGTGGCGGAGTTGAGGCCGGTGAGCATGGGCGCCGAGGCGGGCATGACGCTGATGAGGCGGTGCGCCTGCGGGGTGAAGAAGCCCCATCCGCACAGGCCCCATACAACCAGGGCGATGACGGTGGTGGACAGTTGGGCGCTGGACCAGGGCAGCAGGGCGAAGTCCACCGCGAGTACGGCGACCGTGATGTTGATGATGCGAC
Source organism: Streptomyces sp. NPDC007157 (assembly GCF_040634235.1). Lineage (NCBI taxonomy): Bacteria > Bacillati > Actinomycetota > Actinomycetes > Kitasatosporales > Streptomycetaceae > Streptomyces > Streptomyces sp. NPDC007157. The sequence goes on along the minus strand of NZ_JBEYFE010000017.1, from coordinate 140,781 downwards.
GGTCGCCGAGCCGGTCCACGAGATGGCCCGCGCCCAGGGTGCCGGTGGTGGAGGCCACGCCCCAGGCGAACAGCAGGACGGCCAGGGTGGTGCCACTGCCGCCCGTGGCGCGGTCCAGGCTTTCGGCGATGTAGGAGTAGACGGTGTAGAGACCGGTGAACAGCAGGAGGGTGGTCAGCAAGGTCAGGCCGATGCGGCGGTCGCCGAGTGGGGCCAGGCGGGCGCGTAGCGGGACCGGTGGGGGGCTGGGGACCTTGGGCATGAGCAGGGCTATGCCCGCCGCGGCCAGGAGGCCGAGGGTTGAGACGAAGAGCATGGTGGCGCGCCAGTCGCCGGTGAGGCTTCCGATCGCGGTGCCGATGGGGGCGCCGAGTGCGGTGGAGGCGCTGAGGCCCGCGGTGACGGTGGCGATGGCGCGGCCCCGGCGCTCCGGGGGAGCGATCGTGGCTGCGGCGGCGATCGCGGTGGGGGTGACCATGGCGCCGCCGAGCCCGGCCAGCGCCCGTGCGGCCAGGGCGACGCCGAAGTCGGGGACGAGGCCAGTGAGGAGGTTGCCTACGACGAAGATGCCGAGCCCGGTGAGGAACAGGGTGCGGCGCGACCAGCGCGCGGTGAAGGCCGCCATGACGGGGCCGAGGATGGCGTAGGTGAAGGCGTAGGCGCTGATCAGCCAGCCTGCGGTTCCTACGCTCACATCCAGGGAGTGCGCGGCCTCGGGCAGGATACCGGCGATGACGAAGCTGTCGGTGCCGATCGCGAACAGCGCGGCGGTCAGGACGAGGAGTGATCGGTACACGTCGGTGGGTCCTTCAGGAACGAGGCGAGGGGATCGGATCGCTGCGGTGGGGTACCAGAGCCGGGCGGTCCCGTCGACGGGCCACATGGGTAACGCCGGGGACATGTCGGCGTCTGCCGCAAGGGCGCCGGTGGTGACGGCCGTCCCGGGCAAGGTGCACGCGGTCCTGTGTGTGGGGCGTCGTGCCGGGCAGCGGTGGCCCGCATCCTCCTCCAGAGGAGGGGCGACGCCACCGCTGGTTCTGTTGTCCGTGCTGCCGCGGTCGGCGGCATGGCGGTCGGTGCTACTTCAGTCGCGCGGTGACCTCGGCGAGTGCGGAGGAGAGCAGTTCCTTGGTCTGGGCGAGCCCCTCCTCGCTGAAGGTCACGGACTGCACGGCGTAGGGGACGGGCAGTTGGGAGGTGGTGATGGCGCGCTTGTGGCTGAAGGTGTCGAATCCGGTCTTGCCGTGGTAGGCGCCCATGCCGCTCTGGCCGATGCCGCCGAAGGGGACGTCGGGCTGGAAGATCTGCACCGCGAAGTCGTTGCGGGCCATGCCGCCGCTGGCGGTACGGCGACGGAACTCGCGGAAGTCGGCACTGTCGTCGCCGTACCAGTACGCCGCCAGTGGCGACGGCCGGTCGTTGACGTAGGCGATGGCTTCCTTGATGTCGTCGTAGGGGAACACCACGATGACCGGCCCGAAGATCTCCTCCTGGGCGATCCGCATGTCGTCAGTCACGTTCAGCAGGATCGTCGGCGGGATGCGGCGCGTGGAGCGGTCCGCGACCGCGGCCCGGTCACCCTCGGGAACTCCCAGGACGGCCCGCGCGCCCTTCGTGACGGCGTCGTCGACCAGTTCGGTGATCCGGTCGAAGTTCTTCTCGTTGATCACGGAGGTCACGCCGGGGTTCGTGGCGTAGTCGGGGAAGAAGTCGACGAAGGCCTGCCGTGTCCGGTCCACGAACTCCTCCACGCTCGTGCGCGGTACGAAGACGTAGTCGGGGCCGAGGCAGAACTGGCCGCCGTTGGCCAGCCGTGAGCCGGCCAGTCGGACCGCTGCATCGGACAGGACCGCGTCGCGGCCCACCACGACCGGGTTCTTGCCTCCGAGCTCGAGGGTGACCGGGGTGAGGTTCTCGGCAGCCGCCTTCTGGACGAGCTTGCCGACACCGGGAGACCCGGTGAACATCAGGTGGTTGAACGGCAGGGCCGAGAACGCTGCGCTCAGCTCCACCCCACCCAGGACCACAGCCACCTCGGACGGGTCGAAGTACTTCGCGATCGCCCTGGCGAAGACCTCGCCGGTCCGGACGTCACCGTCCGAGAACTTGATCATGACGCGGTTGCCGGCTGCGATGGCCTCTGCGGCGGGGTGCACGACCAGGGTGATCGGGAAGTTCCACGGGCCGACCACACCCACGACACCGAGCGGGTCGACATCGACCGTTGTCGGCAGGAAGTCGTCCGGGTAGTCGATGGGCTGCATCCAGTCCTCGAGATTGGCCTGCAGGTGCTTGACCACGTGGATGCTCGTGGTGATCTCGGTCCCAAGGGTGTAGCCCACGGGCCGGTTACCGAAGTCGGCGCTCAGTGCCTCGGCCAGCTCGTCGGCGGACCCGAGGACCGCCGCGAGAAGCCGGTCGAGCCGGTTGCGCCGGACCTCCGCGGACGGCGGCCCCTCGTTGAGGAAGGCCTCCTGCTGAAGCTTCAGAAGGGCCTTCAGCTCGTCGACCGAAAGCTCTGCATTGGCGGGTACGCTTGTCATGTTCTTCTCCATTGTGTGTGCATTTCATGCGGTCTCGCGGCACAGGTCAGGTAGGGGTACCGCGAGACGTGATCGATGAGTTCCGGTGAAATCGGGAGGTCGCGCCGCTAGGCGGCGGGGCGGATCCATCGCGGGTCCCGTCCGGTCAGAGCCAGTGCCCGGTCGAACGCGGGCGCACCGGCGTCCTGTGGAACCTCGTCGGCGAGCAGCCCGAAGCCCCGCATGCGCGGTGCCTCACGCGTGAAGGTTTCCAGCGTCACGGCGGCCAGCGGCACCGGGACCGTAAGGGGCTGTCCGGTGGCCACCGCCGTGTCCCATGCGTGCACGGTGAACTCCGCGATGAGGATCTCGCCCAGTACCGCGGCAGGCATGGGCGGTCCGACGAGACTCGCCTCGCCTTTCCATGGCGCGGTGCCGGACCAGGCGTCGGCTGCGGGCTCCGCGGTCTTGCTGACCACTGCGGCCCAGTCGGGCTCCGGATGCCCGGCGAGGACCGGCACCGGGTCGGCCGTCAGCAGGCCAGGGTCCCACTCGGTCCGGCTCCCGGCACCCGTCGTCAGCAGGAGCATTCTGGCGACGTGGTTGACGAGGTCCCGAACGGTGAAGTCCGTACACGGCGTCGGATTGCGGTACTGGCCCACTCGCGCGCCATTGACGGCACTCACGGCCAGATCAATGCTCTGCGCCAGCTGTTCGGCCCTGTTCGGTGGTGTCATGCGGCTGCGTCCTTTCTTCTGGGGGTTCCCGGGCGGAATAGGGGAGGGTGGCCCCTCGAATCTCGACCTGGTTTCTAGAGTAGACCACACTCCTGAAAGAGTACATGTGTGCATCCGTGCCCTGGTGTAGGATGAGGCCTATGCCACAGGACCAGCCGCCAGTCATCGACACCTACCGGCCCATGGACATCCTTGACGCGGCCTGCCCGAGTCGTGATGTCTTCGTGGACCTGGCCGACAAGTGGGTGCTGCTCATGCTCGTGAGCCTGCGCGAACGCAACGTGCAGCGGTATTCCGAGCTGCAGCGGTCCGTCGGCGGGATCAGCCGCAAGATGCTGTCCCAGACCCTGCGCACCCTGGAACGCGACGGACTGCTCCTGCGGAGCGTGGACGCCAACGCCACCCCGCCACTGGTCCAGTACTCGCTCACCGATCTCGGCAAGGAGATCGCCGAGGAGACCCGGGTCCTGTGCGACTGGACCCAGAACCGCGCCCACCAAGTCCGCGCGGCCCGCAGCGCCTACGACGAGCGCACCACCGGCTGAGCCCACCCGTCACGGCAGGGAAGGGGGTGGCCGGTCCTGCGCCGGCGGACGGCTGCGGCATCCCGATCCGTCATCACCTTGACCGGCGCGGTGGCTCCGGTGCGTGCCTACATCGACGAGCTGCTGTCTGCTGGCCCCTATGGCACCGTCGACCCGGGCCGCGTCTTCGACCGCATCATCTGTCCGGAGGAGACGCCCGAGGGCTACCGGGCGATGGCCCGGCGTGAGGCACTGAAGGTCATGATCAAAATCTGACACGGACCCCCCGGGACAGGCGGACCGTAACGGCACGTCGTACGGCGCCGCGCCCGAGGCGCGACGGGCGTCGGCGTCCTGCCGCCTCGCCCCGGCACCGCGTGAGATGCGGCCACCGCGGAACCCGGCTGCTGGTCCTGCCGTAGGGGGAGGACAGGCGGGCCGCTCGTCCCGCGCGGAATGGGCAGCATCCCCTTTCCTCATGGAGCACAGTTCCTCATGGGGCACAGCGACATGACATCCCGACCTTCCCCCCTGGCCGACCACTCCGGAGTCTTCGGGCTCGGCGGCGATCTTCCCGTCAACCGCCTCGGCTATGGGGCCAAAGTGCTGACCGGCTCTGGGGTGTGGGCGCCCCAAGGGACCCGCAGGAGGTCGTAGGAGTGCTGCGCCGGACCGTCGAGGCGGGATCAACTTCATCGATACCGCCGACTCCTACGGCCCCTTCGCGAGCGAGGCGCTGATCCGCAAGGCTCTGCTACCACCCCTACCGGGCGGACCTGGTCATCGCCACCAAGGGCGGCCTGACCCGCTCCGACCGGGAGACTGGCGCCCTAGGGCGCCCTGAGTACCTGCGGCAGCAGACCGAACTGAGCCTGCGCCACATCGACGTGGAACGCATCGACCGCTACCTGCTTCATCGCATCGACCCGAAGGTGCCGCCGGCAGACGATCGCCGTGCCGAGGACGTCGTGGACTACACCGAGCGCGAGAACCTTGCCTTCGCCGCCGCACGTCTCCCTCTGACCGACACCGCTTTCGAAGTGCTCAGCCGGGCGGCCTGAGTTCGACACCATCGACGATGCGCCCTCGGCGGTCGGTGATGAGTCCGGAATCGGTCCACCCTGACTTCTTGCGCCGGCTCGCACGGCGCCCAGGGAGCAGTGTGACGCCCCATCGCGGGTGGGCGGACGCGCCACGACGGCGGCTCACCGCCAAGGACGGCCCCCAACACCCGGCCCCGCGCGCCCCTGGCCCCAGCGAGTCCCTGAAAGAGATATGCATCCCATACGGGGGGCGATTGCTGACGGGGTTATGATCTACATTAGAGACCATGCCCCGTCGAGGGTGCGGCTGCTCGTCGTCGTGCAGTCGCGCGCCACCCCTTGGTCGCAAACGGTCAGACCCCCGTCGGCGGGCCGTCCGGCCAGGGCCGGAGTGTGCCCGCCGGCCCAAACGCGAATGCGCGGCAGCAGCGCATCGGTGTTCCACCGAACCGAAGGAACCAAGATCATGAATGAAACCCACGCGAGGAAATCGCCCTGGCGGAAGTGGCGTCTACCGCTGGCCGCCCTTGGTGCCGGTCTTGTCGCGGCAACCGTGGCAACGATGGGCGCCGGAGCCGCCGAGACCAGCGCCAGTACCGGTCCGGCCGGCTCTGCCGGCGCTCCGGTCGTGACCACCGACGAAGGTGCCGTACGCGGCACGGCCGTGCCCGGCGGCTACACCTTCCGTGGGCTGCCGTATGCCGCCGCCCCAACCGGCGACCTGCGGTGGCAGCCCCCGCACCCGGCGGAGCGCTGGAGGGACGTGCGTGACGCAACCGCTTTCGCGCCGAGCTGCCCGCAGCCCATGTCCACCACCGGGGGCGCGCAGAGTGAGGACTGCCTGTACCTCAATGTCTCCACGCCCGCCGCGGACAACCACCGCCGTCAGGGGCACCTTCCGGTGATCGTGTGGTTCCACGGCGGTGGCCTCGTCACCGGCGCCGGACGCGACTACGACCCCTCGAAGCTGGCCGCAGAGGGCAGCGTGGTCGTCACCGTCAACTACCGTCTCGGTGCCCTGGGCTACCTGGCCCACCCGGCGCTGGCCTCCCATGACGGCTCGTCCGGCAATTACGGTCTGATGGACCAGCAGGCCGCCCTGCGCTGGGTGCAGCGCAACATAGGCCAGTTCGGCGGCAACGCGCACAAGGTGGCCATCGCAGGCGAATCGGCCGGCGGTGAGTCCGTGCTGGCCCACCTCACGTCTCCCGGCTCCCGCGGACTGTTCCAGCGCGCCATCGTGCAGAGCGGCACCTTCGCCCTGAACCAGCTGCCGCTGGCCAAGGCGGAGGACGACGGCAAGACCTTCGCGAACACCGTCGGCTGCACAGACCAGAGCGCCGACTGTCTGCGCAAGGTGCCGGTCGAAGAGCTGGTGGCGAAATACCCACCCTCCTACCCGCGCGCCGCGATCATCGACGGCAAGGTCCTCAAGGAGTCGATCGGCACTTCGCTGGCTGCCGGACGGTTTGCCCGCGTGCCGGTCCTCGACGGGTCCAACCACGAGGAGGAGCAGATCATCCTCGCCACCCGTGTGACCCTCCACGACGGCGCCTACGCGCCGTTGCCCCCGGGCGGGGTGACCGCCGAGAACTACCAGCAGACGATCGCCTCGGTGCTGGGTGTCACCGACGCGCGGGCCAAGGCCGTCGCGGACGAGTACCCGCTCGCCTCCTACGCCTCGCCGACCGCGGCCCTGGGCACACTGCTCGGGGACGCCGACTTCTCCGTCACCGCCGCGCAGGTGGACAAGTGGATCTCCAAGCGCACGCCGACCTACGCCTACGAATTCAACGACGACGCCGCGCCCGCGCGATACCTGAAGGTCAACCCGCCCGTCGCGACGCACCTGTCCGAACTCCCCTATCTGTTCGACCTGCCGGACGCGCCGCTCAAGGACTCGTTCAGCGCCGACCAGGACCAGCTCGCCAAGAGCATGCGCGCCGCCTGGATCCACTTCGCCGCGACCGGCAACCCCTCCACCGCCGCCGTGCACTGGCCCTCCTTCCGCAACACCACGGACGTGAAGTCGCTGGTACCGCCCACGCCGGTCGACGAGAAGGACTTCGCCACCCGGCACCACTACTCCTTCTGGGCCGCCGGATAGTGACCGCACCCTGACGATCGCCGCTCCGCAGCGGCCCAGCCGGTGCGGAGCGGCGATCACGCGGACACCTGCAAGGCGCGGCAGCGCCGACAGCCAAGCGGTACGGACCGACTCGACCCTGCCCGCACCCGGAACCGGCCCACGAACGACGCCGAGCGTCTGAACGTCCACACGCCTGGGCCGAAGTGGCCGAGGGAACCGTCGCCGCGTGGGAGCGCCCACGCTACGAGTGGGGCGCCGTGCGCGGGCGAGTCACCACTACCCACGAGTCAAAGGGGCTTCGGGCCTGGCGGCAGATGGGTCTTTCAATTCGCCGTCGTGTCGTAGCCCGACGGCACCCGCATCGACATCGAACCCACCGCACCCTCATCTGAACAGGTTCCTCAACATGACGATGACCCCCCCTACGGAATCAACGGCGATCGTTGAGACCCGGCTTGCCCATGACGTCCACCGAGCGGCCAGCACCCTGCTGGCTGAGGCGGCCCTCAACCCTTCGGTTCCGCTCAGCGCGCTGGCGCAACTGCGGGACTTCCTTGTCTCGAACCTGGACCATCACCACGAGAGCGAGGACAACGACCTGTGGCCTCGGATCGTTGCGGCTGTGCCAGCCGCTGCGCTCGAGCTCGACTCGCTCAGCGAAGAGCATGAACGACTCGACGCGGCACTCAACCAACTGGCTGCCGTCGCCATGAACGGCAACGGAGCCGGCGGCAACCTGAGTGAGACGGCCAAGCCCACCGCCGACCAGGGCGGGACGAGCGCCACAACAGTCCGTGCCGCGCTGCACGCCGCCGCCGTGACGGTACGCGACCGTGTGCACGACCACCTGGCCCACGAAGAGCCCGTGCTCTTCCCGGCGCTTCGCGACCATCTCACCCCAGCGGAGTGGGAGGACTTCTCACAGCGAGTGATCGCCACCACCCCACCCGTAGCCGGACACCTGATGGTCGGCTTCCTCGATGAAGTGGGCACACCCGCGGAAGTTGACCTGGTGCTTTCGGGTCTGCCAGAGCCGGTGCGCCCGCTTGTCCCCGGCCTGCGCCTCCGGGCAGCAGCAGATCTCGGTATCCTCCGCGGAATCGGCGCATGACCTCCACCCCGCTGAGATGGCCAGATGCGGCAGACGACGTGATCATAGGCGACCTCACCGTGGCGGTCGCCTATGTCACTCCGGCCGGCGGCACTGTGGTCACCAGTGTCTCGCCAGTGGGCCTCGGAAACCGAGAGGCCGGCCTTGTCGGTTTCACCACCTCGCTCGGTTTCCCGAAGAAACTGGAACGGATCCTGCACAACCCGCATGTCTCCCTGGCCTATCACGCGCGTGAACACGGCCTTGCCACGAGCACCTCGTACGTGCTGGCCCAGGGGACCGCGTCGGTCGACTTGCGCCCGACGCAGGAACGTCTGGCCGACCTGATGCAGGCCTCGAAGCCCTTCCTCGGAGAAACGAGGCGTGGGCCGCTGTGGGACTGGCTACTGCGCGAATACCACCAAGAGCGCGTCTTCGTCGACGTCGAACTCGAACGTGTCACCGTGTGGGAGGACTTGGAAGCCCGAGGCGCATGTGCGGTCACGGGGGCCGCTTGGCCTCATCTGCCAACGGAACAGAAAGCACCGAAAAACGGTACCGGCCCACGTCTCGACGTCGCTGCGGTCGCGCGTCGGATCCGCCGACTGCCGCATCGACTGCTGGCCTACCGCGGCGCGGACGGCTCTCCGGTCATTGTCCCTGTACAAGTCACCAGTCACGACAGCGCAGGACTGCACCTCGACATGCCCCCCGGGTTGGTTCCGACTGGCGGCCGTAGAGCCGGGTTCCTTGCTCACGCCTTCCAACCACAATGTGTCGGGGTGGGAATGCGGACGCTCACGGGCTGGCTCACCGTCACAGAGGAGGGCGCCATCTACGCACCTCACACATCCAAGGGTTTGGCGGCACCTCCATACAAGAACCTGCTGACCGTCTCCAACGGACTGCTGGCCAAGTACGGGCTGTGGCGTGCGCAGCGTGACGGCACGTCCGCCCGCCTGCAGGACCTCGCCGTCCGCGGCCCAGCGGAGTGAGCCATGCGGCCCCCAGAGATACTCGGGGGCCGCATTTCCAAGACCGTTTCTCGTCTCGCGGCTCACGCAGTAGATCCGTAGACGCTGCGTTCCGCGGCCCCGAACGCGGCGTTCTCGGCCACATCCGCCGTGGCAGCCTGCTCGACGAGAGTCCTGGTGCCGCTGCCCGACCACCTTCAGCAGCACCCACACCACATGGTCGCCAGGAAGCCACTGGCGCATGTCCAGCGGGAGCAGGAACTGCTGGTCTCGATCGACCGGACGGAAGCCCTTCGCCACCCAGCCATCCGGCGCCGCCGAGAGGCAAGGAGCCAGTGAGGGTCTACCCCTGCTCCCGCCACCGGTTCGGGTCCTCTTCGAGGGTCGCCCGGTCCCAGTCGCCGTGTTCCGCGGCAGCCTCGTAGGTCGTGTGCAGGAAGTCAGCCACTGTCCTGTCCGGGTCGGCCGCGGTGCGCACCGCCTCGTAGGGCAGGAGGAACTGGCCGCGGCCGGGGCTGTAGAACGCGTCGGCCGGGCTGATCGGATGGCCGGCGAAGCCATCCGGCTCGGGGTAGGCGTACGAGTAAAAGGCCCCTTCTTCCCCGCCGCCGGGCCAGAACCCGCAGCTGCTCAACTCGTGGGAGTAGCCCTCCACCATCACCCAGTCACCACAGTTCGGGGCGCCGCCCGGATGCGGTGGGGCCGCGCGTCCCGAGAACCTCGTGCAGGCCAGGTCCATGGCGCCCCAGAAGAAGTGCACTGGGCTCACCTTGCCGACGAAGTACGAGCGGAACTCTCCCAGCACCCGGTTGGCCTGCAGCAATTGCCGCCAGAACAACTGTGCGGCGTTTGGGTCGTAGGAAGCGTGCTGGTGGTCTTCGTCGAAGGGGATCGCCGGGTCCACCTCGTTCGGATGCGCCTGGATCCTTGTCTCGATTCCCAGCTCGCCCAGGGCTTGCATGGTCTCGCGGTAGAAGTCGGCCACCGGTCTGGGCTCCAGGGCCACGGTGCGGTGGGTGCCGTTGCTGCTGCGGATACGCAGTAGATGATCGAGGAAGTCGAACTCGATGTCGAATACTCCGGCACGATAGGGAATCGCCGATGTCGTCAGACCGCGCGGGCTGACATAAAAAGTGACCTGCCACCAGTGGTTGACCAGGGGCGCGTGGGCCAGCCGGATCTTGCCTACGATCTGGGTCCACATGTGCAGGGTGTCCCGGGTCTCGGTCCAGTCAGCGACCCGCAGCTGCGGCCACATCGTCCGCGACATCTGGTCGGAAGTCCCGGCCACAGCGAGCTCCTTCCGGGACAATGTGACACATATTGACCACGGTGCCCTCAGTCAATGAATCAGGCAACCCGGCGCGCCGCACCGGTCACCGGACAGGGACGCTTGCACGCTCCACGAGCAGTCGGTGTTCCGGCATCGCAAGCACACTGATGCAGTTGCCTGGTCCCACTGGTGGCGGCGAGGTCCTGCGGAGTCGATTCGGAAGGACCTTTCATCATGAGCCTTGACCAGCCGATCCTGGTACTCGGGGCAGCCGGGGGACAGGGCGGCGCCGTCGTCCGCGCATTGCGGTCCCGCGGTGCCGCCGTCCGCGGCCTGGTCCGCAACCCTCGATCCGCCTCGGCCCGGCGCCTGGCCGGCCAAAACGTCGAGGTCGTGGGCGGAGATCTCGAGGACCGGGAATCCCTGGCGTCAGCCATGCGGGGAGTAGCCGGTGTCTTCGCGATGACCACGCCCTTCGAGTCAGGACCAGCCGCCGAGATCGCACAGGGCCGAGCCATTCTCGCCGCCGCGCATCAGGCCCGTGTGCCACACCTGGTCTTCAGTTCCGTCGCAGGTGCCGACCAGGACACCGGCGTACCGCACTTCGAGACCAAGGCCGTCATCGAGCGGGAACTGGCCGCAGGCGAGGTGCCCTACACGATCCTGGGGCCCACCTACTTCTTCGACAACGCCCTCGGCGACGAGGAGCGGATCCGCCGGGGGGTACTCGATCTCCCCCTGCCGGCCGACCGCCGTCTCCAGCAACTGGCGCGCCCCGACCTGGGTGCTTTTGCGACCGCTGTCCTCGTCGCGCCCGACGCGTTCGTCGGACAGCGCATCGAGCTCGCCGGCGACGCCCCCACGCCCGGTGACATGGCGACCGCGTTGGGCGCGGCTCTCGGTGGGACTGTTCGGTACAACGAAGTGCAGCTCGACGAGATCGGCAACGACGACATGCGAGCGATGTGGGCGTTCCTGCGCAGCGTCGGCTACGGCGTCGACCTGCCGTCGCTGCACGCCGACCACCCCGAACTTCGCTGGACGTCGTTCGCCGACTGGGCCCGAAGCGCCTTCTCAACGGCACCATGACAGGCAGCCTTCGCTGCGGCCCCGGGATGCGCGGGAACGTGCCGCAGAGTTCGCGCCGACTCGAACGGAGCGCGCCTCCTGGCCGAGCGGTCCCATATCTCCAGCACGCCGTAATTCCATTCTGTGGTTGATACCCAAGGCGAGCATGGTCGCGGCCGGGACGTCGTCGATCCATTCGGCGATCGCCGTGTTGGAGCGGCAGCCGGCCACAACAGCGCAGACCGCCGCGCCCACGACGACCGGCAGCCGGTGCCGCACACCACGCCGAGCTCGTCAGTCGGGAGACCTCGCCGGCAGCCATGGTTCGTGCCATCGCGGGTATCCGGCGACGAGCTTGCTCACTCCCGCCGGTCCCCACGTCCCCTGCCGGTAGCGCTCGGGGTCGCCGGGCGCCTCCAGCAGTGGCTGGACGATGCGCCACGTCTCCTCCACCGAGTCCTCCCGGGTGAACAGGCTCGCGTTGCCCTGCATCGCATCGCTGAGCAGGCGCTCGTACGGCTCGGGTGCCTCACCGAGCTCGGCCGCGAAGAGGAGGTCAAGGTCCACCAGCTGCGTGTCCTGCTTGCCCGGTTGCTTGGCCTGGATGCTGAAGTTCATGCCAGGGCTCGGATCGATCCGCAGGATCCACTGGTCGGGCTCGGGGGCGAACCGCTCCGCGAACGCCAGCCGCGGCGGGCGCTTGAACACGATCCGGATCTCGGTCACTCGCTCGGGGAGCGACTTGCCGGCGCGGATGAAGAACGGCACCCCGGACCAGCGCCAGTTCTCGACCTCCAGTCGCAGCCCGACGAAGGTCTCGGTGCGCGAGTGCGGCTGCACGCCGGGGACCGCCAGGTACCCCTCGTACTGCCCGCGCACGTAGTGGGCCGGGTCGGCGTCCGGGATCGCCCGGAACACGTCAACCCGGCGGTCTCGGAGCGCGTCCGCGTCGGCGGCTGACGGCGGCTCGGACGCCACCAGGGCGAGCAGCTGCAGCAGATGGTTCTGCACGACGTCGCGGAGGGCGCCGACCGGGTCGTAGAAGTGGCCGCGGTCCTCGACCCCGAAGTCCTCGGCCATGGTGATCTGCACGCAGGAGACGTGGTCGCGGTTCCACACCGGCTCGAACACGGAGTTGGCGAACCGCAGGAACAGAATGTCCATCGCCGGCTCTTTGCCGAGGAAGTGGTCGATCCTCAGCAGCTGATCCTCGTCGAGGAGCTGACGCAGCTCGGTGTTGAGGGCGCGCGCCGACGCGAGGTCATGCCCGAACGGTTTCTCCACGACAACCCGGGCGCCCTTGGTCAGCCCGGCGCCTGCCAGGCCCCCGACCACCCGGGCAAACAGCGACGGCGGGATCTCCAGGTAGAAGACCGGGCGCCGCTTGCCGTTGACCGCCTGGGCGAGGCGATGGAACGTCTCAGGGTCGGCGTAATCGCCCTGCACATAGCTGAGTCGGGCGGCGAACCGGGCAAAGACGGTTTCGTCCAGCGGCTCGCCCGTTGCCTTGATCGCCGTGCGGGCGTGGTCACGCAGCGCGTCGTCGGACCAGCCGTCGCGCGCCACTCCGATGATCGGGCAGGTCAGCAGCTTGCGCCGCTCAAGCCGATAGAGCGAGCGGAACGTCATCTTTCGCGCGAGGTCGCCAGTGATCCCGAAAATGACCAGCACGTCCGCGGGAACGTTCGACGAGTTCGAAGCCACCTCATCCTCCTTACGGAGCCGGCACGGCAATGGGGTCGGGCACCATGGTTCTGTCGGCGGCCGGGCGCCGACGCGAGCAGGATCCCGGGCGGCCGCCGCATCCTGAGGTTACGGTCCGGGTCGCCGTCGGGCACGACCCGCTCGTCGACCTGGAACACCGCCACGTGCTCCCAGGGGACATCCTCAGGTGCGAGCCGCGCGAACCTCGCCCATGGCGTGTGCCTCCCGCTGACCGCGAACGTGGATCGGCCGTGTGCTTTTGCACGCGGGCCCGGGCCAGCCGCGCCACGAACGCCGCAGCGGTGCCGGCGACCGCATCGGGGTCGGCGACGACCTCGAGTTCGCGATGCACAGCCCTCAGCCCTTCTTTTCCGCGTGCCCGCCGAATTCGGAGCGCATCGCAGAGAGGATCTTGTCGGTGAACTCCCCGGCCTCCCGGGACTCGAAGCGCTCGTAGAGCGAGGTGGTGATGACCGGTACCGGGACGCCTTCGTCCACCGCGGCGAGGACGGTCCAGCGGCCTTCCCCGGAGTCGGAGACCCGCCCGGCGAAGGCGTCGAGGGAGGGCGACCTGGCGAAGGCCTCGGCGGTCAGGTCGACCAGCCACGAGCCGACGACCGAGCCGCGCCGCCAGACCTCGGCCACCTCGCCGACGTCGATGTCGTACTGGTAGGCCCACGGATCGCGCAGCGGCGTCGTCTCCGCGTCGACCTCTTGCCGCCTTGTGCCGGCGTCCGCGCGCTTGATGATGCTGAGGCCCTCGGCGATCGCGGCCATCATCCCGTACTCGACCCCGTTGTGGACCATCTTCACGAAGTGCCCGGCGCCGTTCGGCCCGCAGTGCAGGTACCCGAGCGGGGCGGTACCGTCGGTCCGGGTCCGGCTCGGTGTCGGCTCGGCGCTGCCCTCGCCGGGAGCGATCGACTTGAAGATCGGGTCGAGGTGGGCCACGACCTCGTCCTCGCCGCCGATCATGAGGCAGTAGCCGCGCTCCAGCCCCCAGACCCCACCGCTGGTCCCGCAGTCGACATAGTGCAGCGACTTGTCGGCAAGACGCTTGGCGCGCGTGATGTCGTCGCGGTAGTAGGAATTGCCACCGTCGATGAGGATGTCGCCGGGCTCCAGCAACGGCACGAGCTGGTCGAGGATGGAGTCGACGATGGCAGCCGGAAGCATGAGCCACAGGGCCCGTGGCTTGTCCAGTTTCGCGACGAAGTCCTGGAGTGAGTCTGCGCCCGTCGCGCCCTCGCCGGCCAGTTCGGCGACGGCCGCCGCGTTGACGTCGGACACGACGCAATGGTGGCCGTCTCGCATCAGCCGACGCACCAAGTTCGCCCCCATCCGGCCGAGCCCGATCATCCCGAGCTGCATGGGCTTGTCTGTCGCCATGGGGTGCCTCCTGGTCCTTGAGCGTGCGGTAGTGCCGGATCAGCGCGTTCGTGGACGAGTCGTGGCCGAGTTCAAGGTCGGTCGCGCCATCGAACTCCGCGATGATCGCGACAGCGAGCACCTTGCCGAGCGCGACGCCCCACTGGTCGAAGGAGTCGATCTCCCAGCTCGTCCCCTGGGTGAACACGCTTCGTTCGTAGAGCGCGACCAGCATGCCGAGCCGGTACGGGGTGAGCACCTCGGCCGGCAGCACCTTCGTCGGGCGGCCTCCATCACCCGGTGCGACGCCACGACCTCGGCTGCCCCCTCGGCACGCACCTCGCCCTCGGTCGTGCCGAAGCCGATCAGGTCCACCGGGATGAGCTTGGTGCCCTGGTGGATTAGCTGGTAGTGCTGGGTTACGTTCACGCCTGCTCCCTGCCGGCGGCCACGCACTCGCGGGCAACCCGGGTGACCTTCTCGGGGGTGAAGCCGAATTTGGTCAGCAGCTGCTTGAGCGGTGCCGATGCCCCGAACGTGTGCATGCCGACGACCGCGCCGCCGTCGCCGACGTAACGGTCCCAGCCGAGGGTCGCCGCCTGCTCGACGGCGACCCGGGCCCTGACCCCGGGCGGGATGACCGAGTCGCGGTATTCCCTGGGCTGGCGGTCGAACAATTCCCAGCAGGGCATGCTGACCACGCGAGCCGCGAGGCCCTCGGCGGCGAGCTCGGCACGGGCCGCGAGCGCGAGTTGGACCTCCGACCCGGTGGCGAGCAGGATGACGTCGGGCTTGCCGTCCGCCGCGTCGACCAGGACGTAGGCTCCCCTGGCCACCCCGGATGCGGCCCCCATCGCGGAGCGGTCGAGGGTCGGCAGTGCCTGACGGGACAGGACCAGCACCGCCGGCTCGTGCCGGAGCGCGGCGACGATCCGCCAGGTCTCGACGACCTCGTTCGCGTCGGCCGGGCGGAACACCAGCAGCCCCGGCATCGCGCGCAGCGACGCGAGCTGCTCGACCGGCTGGTGGGTCGGACCGTCCTCGCCGACCCCGATCGAGTCGTGGGTGAAGATGTGCACGACCGGGATCTCCATCAGAGCCGAAAGCCGAATCGCGCCGCGCGCGTAGTCCGAGAAGATCAGGAACCCCGACCAGTACGGGCGCAGCTTGGTCAGCGCCATCCCGTTCGTGATCGCGGTGGCGGCGTGCTCGCGGATCCCGAAGTGAAGGTTGCGCCCCGAGCGGTCGTCGGCCTGGAAGTCCCCGGCGCCGGGGAACGTGAGGTTGGTCTTGGTGGACGGCGAAAGGTCCGCCGACCCGCCGACCACCCACGGCACGGCTTGGGCAAGCGCGTTGAGCACCTGGCCGCTGGAGTCACGGCCGGCGATGCCCTTGGGGTCGGCCGGGAAGGTCGGCAGCGCGGACTCCCAGCCCTCCGGCAGGTCACGCCGCTGAATGCGCTCCAGCTCGTCGGCGAGATCGGGATGGGCGGTTCGGTAGGCCTCGAATCGAGCCTCCCAGCTCGTCCGGGCTTCGCGACCGCGCGCGCCGACGCCTGCGGCGAAGTGCTCGTAGACGCCGTCGGGAACGAAGAACTCCCTGTCTTCCGGCATCCCGAGGAATCGCTTGGTCGACTTGACGCCCTCCACGCCGAACGGCGCGCCATGTGCCTTCGGGGTGTCCTCGGCCGGCGACCCGTAGCCGATGTGGCTGTGCACCACGATGAGCGTCGGGCGCTCGTTCTCGGACTTGAAGGTGTGCAGCGCGCGGGCCACGGCGTCGAGGTCGTTGGCGTCGGCCACGGTGGTGACGTTCCAGCCGTAGCCGATGAACCGGGCCGCCACATCCTCGGTGAACGTGATGTCGGTGTGGCCCTCGATCGTCACCCGGTTGGAGTCGTAGATCCAGCAAAGGTTCGACAGCCCCTGGTGAGCCGCCAGCGAGGCAGCCTCCGAGGAGATGCCCTCCATCATGCAGCCGTCGCCGGCCATCGCGTACACGTCGAAGTCGAAGACGGTGAAGTCGTCGCGGTTGTACCGGGCGGCGAGCCACTGCCCGGCGATCGCCATCCCGACCGAGGTCGCAACGCCCTGGCCGAGCGGGCCGGTCGTGGTCTCCACGCCGCTGGTCCACCGGTACTCCGGGTGCCCGGGGCAGCGCGAGCCGAGCTGGCGGAACGTCCTGAGGTCGTCGAGGCTCACGGCGGGTCGGCCGAGGATCTCGTAGTCGGGGTCGACAGCCTGCACGCCGGTGAGGTGGAGCAGCGACCAGAGCAACGCGGAGGCGTGTCCTTCCGACAGCACGAAGCGGTCGCGGTTGGGCCAGATCGGATCGGCCGGGTCGAAGCGCAGGAAGCGCTGCCAGAGCGTGTACGCGACCGGGGCGATTCCCATCGGCGTCCCCGGATGGCCGGAGTTGGCCGTCTGGATGGCGTCCATGCACAGCGTGCGGATCGTGTTGACGGAAAGCGTTTCCAGGTCGTTGTTGCTCAATGCGAGCCTCCCTGAAGGTGCCGCCCCTGCGGTCATATCGAGCGCGGCAGACTAGGGTTGAGCTTTCCCGGCCGGGGCGAAGAGCGCCGCGCCGACAATGCCCGCATCGTTCAACAGCTGCGCCGGCACGATCTCGGTCCTGAGCTCGATGTGCGGCAGGAACTTGTCGGCCTTCTTGCTGACGCCGCCGCCGATGACAATCAGGTCGGGCCACAGCAGCCGCTGGACGAGTTCGAGATACGTCTCCAGGCGGTGCGCCCATTTCTTCCACGACAGGTCGTCGCGCTCGCGCACCGACTCCGCGGCCCAGTCCTCGGCGTCCTCGTGGTGCAGCGGCAGGTGCCCGAGCTCGCTGTTGGGCACCAGGAGCCCGTCCGAGAAGACGGCACTGCCGATACCGGTGCCGAGTGTCACCATCACGACGACGCCCTTGCGTCCCTTGCCGGCACCGAAGCGCATCTCGGCGATCCCGGCCGCGTCGGCGTCGTTCACCACCCTCACGTCGCGGCCGGTCGCTCCTGCGAAGAGCTGGGCCGCGTCCGTCTCCATCCAGGCCGGGTCGATATTGGACGTCGTCTGGACTTTGCCGCCCCGGATGACGGCCGGGAGCGTCAGCCCGACCGGTCCTGGGACGCCGATCTGGGAGAGCACTGTCACGACGACGTCCGCGACTGCCCCTGGGGTCGCCGGTTGCGGGGTCGGGATCCGGACCCGCTCACCGATGAGACTGCCGAGCTCGAGGTCGACCGGCGCTCCCTTGATACCGGTCCCGCCGATGTCGACCCCCAGCACGTGGGCCGTCTTGTCAGGAACTGTCTGCGTCACTACCCGCTCCCCTCAGGGGCCGGCCCAAAATGCGTTGTGTGAATTTTGGACGTCAGGCCCCGCAAGAGCTTCGCCACATAATCCTCGATACTCGCATGTATCTCTTATCTTCGCTACATCGCCCTAATAGGGTTGAATGGAATCCTAAGGGGCATATGCAAGCGTCGTGCGCCCGCAAGGGTATTGGCTTTCCACTCCGTTCGAGAGGAACGCGACTGCAACTCAAGCCGGTCGTGGCGGTACCTGCCAGCAACTTTCGGAAATCAATCCGACCGATCCGGCTGTTTCTTGCCGACGTCGACGGCGCTTTGGTCACGAGCGACAAGGTCCTCACCGACCGTGCCGTCCAGGCGGACCACGAGCTCCACACCGCCGGCGTCCTCTTCGCGGTGACCAGCGGGAGACCACCCAGCGCCTGAGGTCTGGCCTGGTCAAGGAGGAGGGCATCCATGAGCGTCGAGCATGAGAAGCGACTTGCCGCCGAGGCCGCGGCCGAGCTCGTAGAGGACGGCATGACCGTCGGCCTCGGCACCGGCTCGACCGTCGCCTACCTTCTGCCTGCGCTGGCCCGCCGCGGGCTGTCACTGCGGTGTGTCGCGACGTCGCCGCGGACCGAGGAGGCGGCTCTGATGCTCGATCTGCGGGTCGAACCGTTCGGCAGCATCGACCGCTTCGACATCACGATCGACGGTGCGGACCAGATAGCGCCGGACGGCTGGCTCGTCAAGGGCGGCGGCGCCGCGCACACCAGGGAGAAGATCGTCGCGGCGGCCGCCGATCGCTTCGTCGTGATCGCCGACTCGAGTAAACGAGTGACAGCGCTGCACCCGCCGGTCCCGCTCGAGTTGCTCGAGTTCGGGCTGGCCGCGACCATGCGCCTGCTCCACCCGGTCTCCCTGCGCAACGCGCCACGCAGCCCCGACGGCGGCGTCATCGCGGACTACCACGGTGCCGTGGACGACCTCGCGGGCGTGGCGGCGCTGCTCGGCGCCACCCCTGGCGTCGTCGAGCACGGCCTGTTCCCTCCGGCGCTGGTCGCCGACGTATTCGTCGCCCGCGGCGACTCAGTCGAGCACCACAACCAGGCCAAGTCCCGCCCCTGAGAGGGTATTCGGTAGGAGTGGATTGCCCGCCGGATCGGCCCCGGGTGCGCGGTGGCCGGGCGAATCCGCCCCGCCTACCGTGATGAGTGGGGGCAGGCGTGCGCTGTGCCGAATGAACGAGGAGGCCGCGGGTGCCCTTTGGCGGTGGCCTGGAGTGGCTGAAGGCCCGTGATCCGGGTCTGCGGGCGGTGCGTCGTTCGGTCCGGGTGACGCTGGTGGCGTGTGCGGGCTTCTATGCCGCCCGCTACGGCCTGGGGAACCATGTCGCGGCGATCTACGCGCTGTTCGGAGCGATCGCCTCCGGGGGGATGTCCTTCGTTCCGGGTACGCCGCGTGAGCGCGCCCGCACGCTGCTGGCGGCGCTGCCGGTCGCGGCCGCGCTGGTCACCCTGGGCACCGTGCTCGCGGTGCACTCGTGGACGGCGGCCCTCGGGATGCTCGGAGTGGGCTTCCTGGTGACGTTCGCGGGGGTGGGCGCGCCCCGGATCGGGGGGCTGGCAGGCGGCCTCCAGGCGTTCTACATCCTGGCGTGCTTTCCGCCGTACGCCCCCGAGACGCTGGGAGCGCGCCTGGTCGGGCTGGCGACCGGGATGGTGCTGATGGCGGCGGCGGAGATGTGGCTGCTGCCGGATCGCCCGCCGGGGCGTTACGCGGACCGCCTCGAACGCGCCGCGGCGCTGGCCTCCGGGGCGCTGCGGGCTCTCGCAGCGGAGCCGCGGTCACCGTTCGACAGCCCGGAGCGGCTGGTGTCGGCGTCGCAAGAGCTGCGGCTGAGCCGGGTGCCGGACGACGAGCGCCCGACGTCGGCGTCGGCGCGGGACCGGGCGCTGTGCCAGGGTGCCACCTACATGCGTCATCTGCTGGCCCAGACCTGGCAGTTGACGCAGGACGCCCGCGAGGCGCCCGGCGCCCGCGACCCCGCGGCGTCCCGGCTGCTGCACGCGTCGGCCACCACATGCCGCGGCGTCGCTCTCGGGCTGTCCGGCCGGGGGCCCGCGCCTTCCGACGCCCCGTACACCGCGGCCGCGGCGGACTTCGAAGCCCACCGCATCCGCCCGCCGACATGGGGCGCCAACAGCGCGGCCGTGGTGCGCGGCGGCGCGATCGCCCTGGACATCGCGTACACCGGGGCTCTCCTGGTCACGGCGGTGCGGATCGCACTCGGCGCGCCCGTGCCCGCGGACGCGACGCCGCCCGCGGAGCGGCCGGGCCCGTTCTGGTACGTAGGGCGGCCTACGCTCTCGCTCTACGCGCGGCGCCTGCAGGCCCATCTCACGCCGCGGTCGGTGTACTTCCAGAACTCCGTCCGGATCGCGCTGGCCCTGGCGGCCGCCCGGTTGGTCGTGGGCGCGCTCGATCTGTCCCATGGCCTGTGGGCGCTGCTGGCCACCATCACCGTGATGCGCACCAGCGCCACGGGTACCCGTACGGCGCTGTGGCCGGCGTTCGGCGGCACGCTCGCGGGGGCCGCCGCGGCAGCTGTGATGCTGTACTCCGTGGGCGACCACGTGGCGGCGTACGCGGTCGTGATGCTGCCCCTGTACCTCCTGGCGTTCTCGGCGGGGCCCGTGCTCGGCATGGGCTGGGGCCAGGCGTTCTCGACGATCGCCTCGGTCGCCGCCTTCGCCCAGCTCGCTCCCACCGGGCCGGGGGTGGCCGCAGTCCGGTTCACGGACATTGTCATCGGCGGCGTCATCGGCGCCCTTGTGGGGCTGCTGGCCTGGCCACAAGGCGGCACCGGGGAGCTGCGACGGGCCTGCTCCCGGCTGCTGGACCAGGGCACCCGTGCCGTCACCGAGATCATCGACACCATCGCGGGGGACCGGACGGCCGGCGACGCGCTGGCTCGGGCCCGCCTCGCCCAGGTGATCGCGGAGGCGAGCTACGCGCAGTACGCCACCGAACGCGGTGCCCCGGACCCGGAGCACCCTTCCGGCACGTCCGTCGACATGGACTGGATGGCCATCATGCTCGCCGGGAACCGGGTGATCACCATGGGGCAGACCCTGGTCGACCACTGCCCACCGGGCGCGCTGGCGGCCTGGCCGCGCAGCGCCGCGCATCTGCGGGACGCCGCGCACCATTTGCGGCTGATAGCGCTGCCGCTGATGCACGACCTGCGATCCCGGAAGGGGCGCCCCGCGCCCGCCGAGCCCCCGGATCCGAATCTGCCGACGGACCGCGCCGTCATCGCCGACGTGTGCGCCGCCTCGGACGGCGGGGCGCCCGACCCGCTGCTGTACTACGCCGTCGACGCAGCCATCTGGCTGGCGAGCCTGCAGCGGGTGGTCACGGCGATCCGTCCGTCCGTGGCAGGGCAGACAGCAGCGCGGGGTTGACGACGGCGAGGATCGTGGCGACGTCCTCACGGGGCACGGCGGGCCATGGGACGATGCGGGCGCCCGGCGCTTGGCGGCCGGCCGCAGCTGCTGCTCCCTCGCGGGCCGGGCTTCCCGGCCCGGGTGGCTGTTGTGAACCTTGCCGGTGACCGGCCCGCACCGAGGTGGTGTCGGCGGCATGGGCGTACCGGGCGCTTTCGAAGTTCTTCCGAATCCCGGCGTACGACAGTACGTGCTCGGCGGTGACCCGCCAGGGTGCGAAGGCGCGGTGGACAGTCTCTTCGGCAAGCCCGTACACCCAGCCCAAAGGCACGCTTCACCCATTCGGTTCAACCCTCGGCCGCCGGGGTGACCGACGCCCGCGCGTCCCATTTCCGGAGTGCGGACGACCTGCGTGCGGGATAGGCTTTTGACGGCAAGGTCAGGTTATCCGGGCGGTTTTGCAGACGCCCGGGCCTCATTCGCAATGATCAGTTCATCCTGCGGAGACCTTTGACGTGCGTGGTGCACCCCCTTCGCGTTCGCAGGGGTGAGCAGCAGCCGATTCCCTTCTTCGAAGGCGTGCCCCGCGCTTTGGGCGCTGTAGTGGTGCTGCCTCTGGGGCCCGCAGCTTTGCGTCCCTGAAATGGAGTTCGGGATGAGAGTTGTCGTTGATCTTTCCCGGTGTCAGGGGTATGCGCAGTGCGCGTTTCTGGCTCCGGACGCTTTCCGGATGCACGGCGAGGAAGCGCTGATGTACGACCCGAACCCCGATGATGCCCAGCGCGAGCAGGTGCTGCGCGCCGCGGCGGCCTGCCCGCTCCAGGCGATTCTGGTCGACCAGTTGGAGGGGCGGGACGCACCGGTGGGGGCGTCCCGGTCATGACCAGCGCCGACACCCTGAAGGGGTTCAAGCGCGACGGCCGGGTCGTGATCGTCGGGGCGTCACTGGCGGGCCTGCGAGCCGCGGAGGATCTGCGCGACGAGGGGTTCACGGGGTCGTTGACCATGATCGGTGACGAGTTGGGGGAGCCTTACGACCGGCCCCCGCTGTCCAAGCAGGTGCTGACCGGGTGGGTGCCGGCCGGGGGCACCACGCTGCCGCGACGTCGTGACATCGATGCGGAGTGGCTGCTGGGCGTGCCCGCCGACGGGCTGGACCTGGCGGCCAACCACGTGCATCTCGCTGACGGCCGCGAGGTTCCCTTCGACCGGGTGCTGATCTCCACCGGGGTGCGGGCCCGGCCCTGGTTCGTCGAGAGCGAGGCGGCCCTGGACGGGGTGTTCGTCGTCCGCACGCGCGAGCACGCCGACGGCCTGGCGCGAGCCCTTGCCGCCGGGCCCTCCCGCGTCCTGGTCATCGGCGCGGGCTTCACCGGCTCCGAGATCGCCTCCATCTGCCGCGAGCGGGACATCCCGGTGACCGTCGCCGAACTCGGGCCGGCCCCGCTGGTCGGGGCGCTCGGCGCCATGATCGGCGAGGTCGCGACGGAGATGCAGCGCACCCACGGTGTCGACCTGAGGTGCGGCGTCAAGGTCACCCGGCTGGAAGGAGACGCGCAGGGGCACTTTCGCCGCGCCCACTTCGACGACGGCAGCACCGTCGACGCCGACGTGGCGGTGGTGGCGCTCGGCGGCATCCGCAACACCGAGTGGCTGCGCGACTCGGGACTGGCGGCAGGCCCGTGGGGCATCGCCTGCGACACGGGTTGCCGCGCCCTCGACCTCAACGGCCTGATCACCGACGACATCTTCGTCGCCGGAGACGTGGCCCGCTGCCCGAACCCCATCTACGAGTACCGGCTCATCTCCCTGGAACACTGGGTCAACGCCGTGGAGCAAGCCAAGGTCGCGGCCCACAACATGGTCAGCGCCCAGGCGGACCGCTGGCCGCACCTGTCCATCCCCACGTTCTGGTCGATCCAGTTCGGCGTCAACATCAAGTCCGTCGGCGTACCGACCTTCGCCGACGAGGTCGTCGTCACCCAGGGATCCGTGCCCGACCACCGCTTCGTCGCCGCATACGGCTACCGGGGCCGCGTCACCGCGGCAGTCAGCTTCAACAATGCGAAGTGGCTGGACCACTACCGGCAGTTGATAGAGACGGCCGCGCCCTTCCCGCCGCCCTGCCCCACCCCCGACGAGCCCGCCGACGCGAAGCCGGTCCCCGTCGACTTCCCCGGCCCCGCTCTGCTCGCCCAGGGCGCCACGGTGGTCGTCACCGGCCACGACCCGGGCGAGCGGCGTGTCACGGCCGCGTGGCAGCACCGGTAGGAGGGAAGCGACATGACCACGACCGAGACGCCTGACATCCTGCCCCGGATCCTCGACTACTCCGCCCGGGCCGACCCCTACCCGCTGTACGCCGAACTGCGCGAGACGCCGGTGGCCCTGCAGGAGGACGGCAGCTACGTCATCAGCACCTACCGCGAGCTCAGCGGCATACTGCACGACCCGCATCTGAGCTCCGACGTCCGCCACCTGTCGCGGCCGATGGCCACGGCCGAGGGACGTACCACGCCGTCGTTCATCAACCTCGACCCACCCGAGCACGACCGCCTGCGGCGCCTGGCGATGCGCCACTTCGGCCCTCCGCACACCCCGGGGCTGGTGACCGGCATGGAACCCGACCTGACCGCCACCATCAGCGGCCTGATCGACGACTTCGCGGGCAACGAGCGGATCGACATCGTCGACGACTTCGCCTACCCGTTCCCCGTCACGGTGATCTGTCACTTGCTCGGCGTGCCGCGCGAGGACGAACCGCGGTTCCACGTGTGGGTGAACGCCATCGTCGACTCGCTCGACTACGATCCCAAGACCGACCCGCAGGAGAAACTGGACAACGGCGTGCAGGCCACCAAGGACCTGCGCCAGTACCTCGGCGGTCTGCTGGAACAACGCCACGGCCGGCCCGGCGACGACCTGCTGACACGGCTCGCCAACGACGACGGACCCGACGGGCGGATGACCGACGACGAAATCGTCAGCACCGCGAACCTGCTGCTCATCGCCGGCCACGAGACCACCGTCAACCTCATCACCAACGGCATGCTGACGCTGCTGCGCCACCCGCAGGTGCTGCAACGGCTGCGCGAGGAACCGGGCCTGGTCGTGTCGCTGGTCGAGGAACTGCTGCGCTACGAGCCCCCCGTACACATCATTCCGTGGCGGGCTGCGTACAGCGACATCACCGTAGCCGACACCGTCATCCCCAAAGGCTCGCAGATCATGCTCATGCTCGCCTCGGGCAGCCGCGATCCCGACCGCTTCCACGATCCCGACCGCTTCGACCCCGATCGGCAGGACAACCAGCACCTGGGCTTCGGCAGCGGCATCCACCTGTGCTTCGGTGGCCCACTGGCCCGGCTGGAGACCCAGACCGCGCTGAACGAACTGGTACGCCGCCTGGACCGGCCCAGGCTGGTCGCCGACCCGCCGCCGTACCGGCCCAGCCCCATCCTGCGAGGCCCCATCCATCTGAACATCGAACAGAGTTGACGCACATCGAGCGGAGCTGACGCTGCCCGCGGCAGCCGCGGGCATCCCCATACGCGTCGGCGCCCTGCTCACCTCAGTGACCGCTCTTCAAGGGTCTTCCCAGGCGAGCACAGCGCGTGAAGCATCTGTTCACGGTGTTCGCAGCCGGTGTTCTCATGGCAGGCGACGCGGTGATCGGCACCGCGGGGGACCGCTTCGGCCCACGACTCCGATCGACAGCCTCCGACCACCACTTCGGTCGCGACCGCGGCGACGGGACGTGGTGCGGCTCCCGTGCCAAGGCCGCACGTCGTGGCATCCCGCAGCGCACAACTCATGTGACGGACCGTCAGTATCAGTTGCTCTCAGGGATGGTTCGGCGGGAAAGGTCCGCGCACGTTGCATGCGGCCGACGGGCCGTCGACGGCCGGACCGTGGGCGGGTGATCGCCGATCGCCTCGACGCGGCAGGAGTCACGGAGATGCAAGATAGTGGAAGCGGGAGCTTCTTCCGAGACCTCGGAGTTTGCAATGGACCGCTACCCTCCCATCGCCGAGCACGGCCTGGTGGGCGACCTGCAGACCGCCGCGCTCGTCTCGTCGCAGGGCGTCGTCGACTGGTTCGCCGCTCCCAGGTTCGATTCGCCCAGCATCTTCGCCGCCCTGCTCGACCACGATCGCGGCGGGTACATGCGGCTGGCCCCCGAGAACCCCGACGCGACCTGCAAACAGCTCTACTACCCCGGCACCGCCATCCTCGTCACCCGGTTCATGTCACCGGACGGAGTGGGCGAGGTGTTCGACTTCATGCCCCCGGACCAGACCCGCACCGCCACCGACCGGCACACCCTGGTCCGCGGCGTCCGTGTCGTGCGGGGGACCGTCGAATTCACTCTTGAGTGCCGGCCGCGTTTCGACTACGGCCGAGCCGAGCACGAACTCGAACTCGGCGAGAACGACGCTCTGTTCCGGGCGCTCGGGATCGACGGGCATCTGCAGTCCACCTTCCCACTGGAGCGGGACGGCCAGGACGTGCGTGCCAAAGTGACTCTGAAAGCCGGCGAAGCCGGCGGTGCCGTGTTCACCGTCTGCGCGTCCGGCGGTAAGGCACCCCCGCCGCCCACGATCGACCGGCTCACCGGACAGGTGGAGGAAGTCGGACGGTTCTGGCAGCACTGGCTGCGCCAGTCCCGCTACCGGGGACGGTGGCCCGAGCTGGTGCACCGCTCGGCCATCACCCTCAAACTCCTCACCTACGCGCCCACCGGCGCTCTGATCGCGGCGGCCACCATGGGCCTGCCCGAGGAGGTCGGCGGGGAGCGGAACTGGGACTACCGGTTCACCTGGGTACGCGACGGCTCGCTGTCCGTGCGGGCCATGCTGGACCTCGGCTTCGTCGAGGAAGCGACCGCCTTCGTCCACTGGCTGGTGGACAGGCTGCGCGAGCGCGAGGGCAAGGAGGGGGAACCGCTCCAGACGATGTACCGGATCGACGGCAGTCCGGATCTGCCGGAGGAGACACTCGATCACTTCGAGGGCTATCGCGGCTCCGCGCCCGTCCGCATCGGCAACGGCGCCGCCGACCAGCTTCAGCTGGACATCTACGGCGAGGCCATCTACGCGGTGTCCCAGGGGGCAGAAATCGCACACCAGGCCAGTTTCAAGGGATGGCAGGCACTTACCAGGGCACTTGACTGGTTCGCCGACGCCTGGGACCGGCCGGACGAGGGCATCTGGGAGACCCGCGGCGGCCGCCAGGACTTCACCTACAGCCGGGTGATGTCGTGGGTTGCCCTCGACCGCGGGATGCGCCTGGCCGAGTCCTTCCGCAGGCCCGCCGACGTGGCGCGGTGGCGCACGGCGAGAGACGCCGTATTCGAGCAGGTCATGGAACGAGGCTGGAGCGACAAGGAGCACGCCTTCGTCCAGCACTACGACAGCGATGTTCTGGATGCCTCGCTGCTGCTGATGCCCAGGGTCGGGTTCGTCGCCCCGAAGGACCCGGCGTGGCTCTCCACGCTCGACGCGATGGACCGCAAGCTCGTATCGGACAGCCTCGTCTACCGCTACGACCCCGCTGCATCGCCGGACGGGCTGCGAGGCTCGGAGGGCACCTTCAGCCTGTGCACCTTCCTCTACGTCGACGCGCTGGCCCGGGCGGGGCGGCTGGCCCAGGCCCGCTACAGCTTCGAGAAGATGCAGACCTACGCCAACCACGTCGGACTGTTCGCCGAGGAGATCGGCCCGAGCGGGGAGCAACTGGGCAACTTCCCGCAGGCGTTCACCCATCTGTCCCTGATCATGGCCGCCATCACCCTCGACGAGGCGCTCGACGCGGAGACCGAGCGCTGACCCATGGTCACGCATGCCCATCCGGCCGGACCGCCACCGCTGACGGCGACCGGGACCGACGCGTTGTACCGACGGCTGCGCTCGCGCGCCTCCTGGGCCAAGGGCGGGCGGGGCGCTCTGGATGCGCTCACCCCCGCCCGTGTGCCGGCCGCCACCCGCGAGATGGGGACCGGACGGACGGTCACGTTGGCCGCGCCGGTGGAGACTTCGCCCGGTCCTGACAACCCGGAGCCCTCGAGGCACGAGATGCGCGGGAGCGTCGGTAGGCGCAGCGGGTACCCCAACGTCTTCGGTTGGCACCGGGACCTGAAGGTTTTGGACTTCCTCAGCGCCACCAGCGCCGAGCTCGACATCGACGAGTACGACATGGCCGGAGCCGAGGACCCCAGGTGAGTACATGACCTCGTACTCACCTGGCGCATGAGTCGCACTCCGACGGCTTGACAACAGCGTCAGGAGGCGGGGACGGATCCGAACGGATTCCACTCACGTGCTGGCGGCGGTGCGCCATCTGAACCGGGGTGAATTGGTCGCTGAGACGCTGCGCTGTTGCCCTGGAGGAACTCGCTCTGCCGGGCGAGGAGTGGCTGGCCGCTCTCGTGACTCCTGGCTGGGCAGACCGGTATGGCCGACCGGTGCGCTATGACCGCCTTCCCTGTGGCGGAGACGCATTGATCGCCTGAGTGCTGCCGGTGGGTGAGGACGGGCTGCCCATTCTGCGCGCCGTCCATCGCGACGATGCCCTGCCTGACCTGCGGGAGTTGAGGTCGGCGCAGGTCCTGCGGCAGGTCTGGGTCCGGCAGTACTGGCACGACGCAACGGGCGCTGTCGGCCGCCGAGCAGGCCCAGAAACGGCACACAGAGGTGGACCGGATCTGGCAGCAGCGTCTGCAACGCGCGGACTATGCCGCCGACCGGGCCCGGCGCCAATACCAGTTGGCCGAGCCTTGACCGACAAGGGCCGCTGGAAACGGGACCCGCTCGCCGCCTTGTCGTTGGCGACTCGCGGCCGCCGACGACGTCACCGTGCTTGCCTTTCAGAAACTGCTCACCGACTGGCGGGCGACGTCCCCGCGTAGCGGAGTTCATGACCCCGGGCGCGGCGTGGAAGTCGCCGACCACGGCTGTGCCGAGCTCACGCTCCAGGCGCCGGGCCTTCGCCAGCCGGTTGCGGGTCGGGCCGCCTGCCCGGCCGCCCGCGTGCTCACTTCTCGCAGCGTGGACACCGGCCACGGTAGGGGCCCGTATGACGGCTTTGAGCAGGGGCGGACGTCCTCGGCGGCACCGGCGATCAGGCAACTGCCGGCAGGGGCGCCGTCCGCCGGTTACTTCAGGTTGAGTGTGTCCCCGGTCGACACCTTGCGTGAGGTGGTCGTGGTGCCGGGGAAGTACCAGCGCCAGCTGCCCGCCGCGGTGACGGTCACCTTGGTGCTCAGCTTGCCGGCGTCGCCCGTGGTCATGGTCTTGACCGTGCTGTAGTGGGCGGCGCCCTTCTTCCGGAACTGGAGCTTGACCTGCTGCCCGGTGAACCCGTGGTACTTCAGGTCCTCCCAGTTGGCCCGCGACAGCTTGCCGGTGACGCTCGCCTTGGCACCCTTGGCGACCTTGGCGGGTGCGATCACCGTGGTGAGTTGGGTGGCCCGCTTGACCTTGTACTCGGCGATGTCGTCGGAGATCCAGTAGTCACCGTCATTCGCCTTGACGGTGGCGTCGACCCGCCAGACACCGGCGACCCTGTTGGTGTCGATGTCGTCGCTGTCGGGGATCCAACTCGGGTCGATGGTCATGGTGGCCCGGCACACCGAGGTGGTCGCGCTCTTCTTCGTGCAGGACGAGTCGTCGTTCCAGGTCGCGAAGGTGTAGGCGTTCGTCTTGTTGAAGGTGAAGACGTCCGTGAGCTTCTTCACCCCCGAGTTGTCCTTGACGGTGATGTCGATCGGGTACCGGATCGTCTTCGACGTCCCCACGATGACATTGCCGCCGCCGTTGACGACGGTCTTCACCACCCGGATGTCGCCCCGCCCCTCCGCGTGTGCTCCGGTAGCCGTCGTCAGCACCAGGGCCGCCGCCCCGCTGGCCGCGGCCCAGGCCGTTCTGCCTCTCATGATCCTCCCCTTGTCGTGCGCGTGCCAGGAGAGCCTATGTGATCCGGAGACATTCCCGGTCACAGCCGCTGAACCGGGGTGCGTTCATCTGGTCCGGCGCGCTGGCGCTCAGTCTTCCGGCGCATTCACGGTGGGCCCGCCAATGGGCGTTGCCACGCCTTCGGGTGGTGGTTCGCGCGTGAGCGCAGGCGGAGCATGTCGAGCGCGTACATGAGGTAGAGCCGGGGCTGGTCGCGTGGATGTGGCGTACCGCTGCCGGTCACCGCCAACTGCACGCACCTTACGGCCGGTGTTCAACACGCTTACGTACACACGTGCCGGTAGGGCAGGTCCTGGATGTAGAGAGCCCATTCGGTGCGCGGCAGATCGTGGCCTACACGTTTACAGAGAGTGGCGACGAGCACGTCCGGGTCGAGTGCCGTCTGGACGAGGAAGATCCCCTGCCGAGTTGCCGACTGGGTCCAGGAGATGCTGGCGGCTGCCCCTACGGCACGGAGGTTTTTTCCACTGGCGTCGAAGGCCAGCCCGCTGACAGTCAGTTGCGGGTACAGCGGGAGTGGGGCGCCGAGGGCGCGGAATGTGTGGGTGTCCCAGAGCGTGGCTTTGGGGGCTAGGGGCTGCTGGGCGGCCAGTTGGCGCCCGTCGGCGGAGAAGGCGAGCAGGCCGCCGTGCGAGAGCATGCCGTTGCCGTAGGAGTAGGCGTTTCCGTCGTCGAGATAGGTCAGTCGCTCGGTGGCCGTGCTGTTCCACAGGGCCAGGCCTCCGGCGTAGTCGGTTGCGGCGAGCAGCGAGCCGTCGGGGCTGAACGCCGCCTGGGTGGCCGTTCCATAACGGGCGAGCACAACTCTGCGTATCCGCCCTGACGGTACGTCGATGACCTCGCCGGCGTCAGTGACCAGGAGGCGGCCGTCGGAGCTGAGGGCCAGCAGCCTGCCGGCGACATGGCGGATGGTACGGATCTCTGCGCCGGTGTTCACCTGTAGAGCCTGCACCGTGGTGCCGTCACCGAGCGCGGCGGTGGCCACCGTGCCGTCAGCACTCAGCAGCAGGTTTGCGCTTCCGAACGGGGACGACTTGCTTGTCAACGGGTCTGAGAAGACCAGCCGGCTTTCTCGGCGGCGGGTCTGTGTGTCCCACACGGCTGCCGTGGACGCCGTGGGGTCAGCGACCATCAGGAGTCGTCCGTCGGAGCTCAGCGCCATCGGAGTGGGTCCCGGATTTTCCGGGACGGCAGCGGATCCGGGCTGGGTGGCAAGGGCTTGTCCGATTGCCCGGCCTGTGGAGGGGGCGATGATCCGGACTTTGTTGCGTCTGCCCTCGGGGCTCTGCACGGCCACGACTCGTCCGTTGGCGCTGATCGCGCTCGCCCCGGCGGCGGTGGAGAAGGCGTGGCCGGCCCCGGTGTCCATGTCGATGGACCTGACGGCCAGTCCGGCGTTGATACCGCGCAGAAACCGTAGCGTATGGCCGTCCGGGGCGAAGGCCATGAAGTCTGCCTCCTCGTTGGTCAGGAGATAGTCCTGGTCGGGGCTCTGACCGCTCAGTGATGCCAGTTTGATCGCCTGATCGTCGGATACGGCGAGCCGTGTGCCGTCGGGGGAGAACGCGACGGAGATGGAGGAGGGATAGCCGGGGCCCAGGATGTGGAATGCCGAGAAGAGCCCTCCGGTATGACCCGTGTCGGTGTCCCAGAGCATGAACTGGCCTGCGGATGTCCCTGAGGTGAAGACGGCGGCAGCCAGCTGTTTTCCGTCGGGGCTGAAGTGCAGGGATCCCTCCTCGCATACGACGGAAGAGGTCAGGCTCCGTGAAATGCTCCGCCGCGTCCGCACGTCCCACAGTTCCAGTGCCGTGGGCTGGTCTCCGGTCTGGGGTATGTCGCAGAGGGCCAGATGGCCGTCATGGGACAGCTCCGCTGTCGTGGCCGGGCCCGGTGTTTGCAGTAGCCGGCGGTGGGTGACTGTGTCCCAGACCTCCACGTGACGACCCGAGGTCAGGGCCAGAAGCTGTCCGGAATCATCCAATGCCAGCGGTGTGCTGTCCTGGTCGCCCACCGTCTGGCGGCGCATCTGCCGGCCGCGGTCGACATCCCACAGGCGCACGCCCTCGCCGGATTGCACTGCCGTCACCCGACCGTTGAAGTTGATGACGGCTGCACCGGCATCAGGGCGTACCGAGACATCGTCGGACACGTCGAACTTATGGGTGAGCTTCTTGGCAGCGACGTTCCAGGCGTGTGCCGTGCCCTGTGCGTCGACGGCCATCACCACCCGGCTGTCTCCGGACAAGACGATCTGAGGTTCGGACAGATTGGGCAGGGAGAAGGTGTCCTGGTCCTGCTGTACGGCGGCGGTCAGCAGACCGGACCGCGTCTCGGGCACCTGCGCGGTCTTCCATGCGGCGATGTTCAGCAGCATCGCGGCTGGCGGATCGAACTGCCGCAGTGTGTCGGCCCGGGCTGCGATGTTGCGAGCGGCCGCCTGCCGCTGGTTCGCCGCCAGGGCCTGGGAGCGCTGTAAGGCCAGCAGGCCGGCCACGAGAGCCAGAACCAACAGCAGGCTGCCACCCACAGCCCAGGCCCGCCGTGTACGGGCGCGTCGCTGGTCCAGGGTCATCGAAGCGTTCAGGAAATCCTGCTCGACGACGGTGGGACGCAGATGAGCGGGGGAGCGTGCCGCCCAGGCGACCTCCTGGCGCAGCAGGACCGTCTGCTGCCGCAGTTCGCTCTCCTTGCGCCCAGAGTCCTGCCATAACCGCGCGGCAGCTGCCAGACGTTGACGTATCAGAAGACCGGCCCGGTCGTCCTCCACCCAGGTCCGCAGCCGCGGCCAGGCCCGGATGAGGACCTCGTGGGCGATCTCGACCGCATCAGTGTCCCGGGTGATCAGCCTGGCTTCGGTCAGGGCGTCCAGCACGACTGTCGCATCCGGCAACGGCAGGTCCACGAGCAGATCGGCGGGGCGCATACGGCGCCGGGTCTCGGTTTTGTCGGTGACCTGGATCAGCCGCAGCAGCAAGGTCTGTGCCAGCTCCTGGAGGCCCTCTGTCTCCAGGGCCCTGTAACAGGCGTCTGCCGTTGCGGCGATCGCGCCGTGGATCCCCCCTGCCGCGCGGTAGCCCGCGAGCGTCAGCGTCTTGCCCTTGCGCCGCTCCCACACCGCCTGCAGCGCATGCGCCAGCAACGGAAGCACCCCCGCGTCCGCGGCCTCGCGGTCGTCACCCTTCTCCTCGCCCAGGCCAACCTCCGCCGTCAGCCGCAGGAGTCCCAGGTCACGCAGCATGATCTCGACCAGACCGGACTGAAGCCTCAGGCCACACAGACCCGCCGGAGCGGTGATGGCCTCGGCCAGGCCGTTCTGCGTCATGGGACCGACCACCACAGCCTGTCCTAACGCCTGCTCCAGCTCCGGCCGGGCCAGGCACTCGGCATAGAAGTCGGCCCGCACCCCGAGGACCACCAGCGCACCCCCTGCCCCACTGGCTCTCTTTGCGGCCGCGCTCAGGGCTCCGATGAATGTCTGCCGCTGCGTGCGGTCCCCACACAGCGCGAAGACCTCCTCGAACTGGTCGACAATCATCACCAGGCGCGTCCGTCCGGTACTTCGGCCACCGGCCCTGTCCTTGAGGATCTTCTCCACGAACTCGCCTATGAGTTCAGGCTGTGCCGACAGAACGGCCGTGATGTCCTCGGCCTTCTCGCCCGCGCCCAGGCGAGCCAGTGCCGCGGCCAGAGCGGCCACCGGCCGGCCGGTCGGGGAGAACCGGACATGAGGCCAGGTGGCGGAGCCGGGAAGACCGGCATCACCCCGGCCCAGCGCCGGTATCAGTCCAGCGCCGAGCAGCGACGACTTGCCCGCGCCCGACGGCCCGATCACCACCAGCGGCTCTGGCGTGTCCATGCGCTGTGCCAGCTGCGTGGTGAGTCGGTCCAGTAACTCCCTCCTCCCGAAGAACCACGCCGCCTGCTCCGGGCCGAACGCCCCCAGCCCGGGGTAGGGACATACAGCGCCGGCGCCCGTGTCCTCGGGGCTCTGCGTTTCGTCGGCGCTCCCGCTGTCTGCCGGCGGCCGGTAGGCGGGATTGGCGCACAGCACCATGTCACCGGCCCGGCCGCTCGCCCGCTGGCGAGGAACGGGAAACCCCTGTTCGCCGAGGGTCCGCTGCAAAGAGCGTGCCGTTCCCAGCAGCGTCAGCTGAGGGCCGGCCTGGGGATCGCCCTGCCGCAGCAGCCTGATCAGCTCCCCGGTGAACGCCGTGTGTACCGCGTTCTTCGGCGCCAACGCCAGTTCCTCCCTGGCCGCGGCGGCCAGCACGAACCCGCCGTCGATCTGTGCCAGATCCGTCTCCAGCCCTTCCGGGCCCGGTCCGAGGAATCCGACGGCATGCCCGGAGAAGCAGCAGTCCAGCGTCACCACCAGGGCATCCGCGGAACTCAGCAGTAGCGAGTCACGCACCGACGCATACGGCAGCGCCGTATGGGCAAGCCACCCTGGCTCCGTACGAGTCCGGCCCGTCGCCAGATGCAGCTGACCGCTCGGACTGACCAGCCCGTGCCCCACATAGTGGAACCAGAGCACCCCGGCACGTCGTCCGATCTCCTCCGCGACAGCGCGCCCCAACTCGCCGGGCTCCTGCGGATCCAGCACTATCCGCAGGTTCGCCTCACCGAGCCCGCACCGCTCAACCAGCGCCTGCCCCAGGTCACGGACACTGGCCCGCACCGCAGCCACGTCCTCCAGTCCCGACTCCGTGCTGTAGGTGCCGCATCCCGCCAGAAGAACCCGCGCGCCACCCGCGGCGAGAGCCCCCATTCTCCTCACTCCCCGTCCGGAGTGCCCGAGCCGCGCTCGAGTTGGCGGACGGCGTTCTCCACCAAGGCACCTAGCTCGTCCGGCCCCCGCAGACTGCGCGCGATCGGAGCCGACACCTCCACTGAACTTCCGTCCGGCCGGCTCAGCTTGCACACCACGTCCCCGGCCGCCTGCCGCCGAGCCCAGGACACCACGGCACCCACCAGTACCGCGACCGCTCCGCCAGGCGCCAGCACAATGGCGAGTGCTTCGGGCAGGCTGCCCAGTGTCTCCGGCTGCGGCCGTGCCTCCACGAAGCCGACACGCGCACGCCATTCAGGATCTTGCACCAAAGACGTGTACAGCGATCGCAGAGATGCGCTCGAGGTTTCCCCACGGATCTCGATCCGGACTGTGTCGCCCACGGTAATCCCCCCGATTGCGCCGTTCCTCGCGTATGACGGGATACCGCATTCACTCAACCGAGCACAATAGTCAAGTGGGAGTATATACCTGACTAGTTGTCTATTTCCGTCATTCATCTATATCGGTAAGGACCATAGTGGGCAACAGAGCGACACAGAACGCCATGAATCGTCCCACAGATGCCTTTGCCTGCCAGCCGGTCAGGCTGGGGCACCGCGTTGTTTGCAGGCGCGGTGGACGAATGCGCGCACGTCCAATCAGTGCCGCCAGGGGGGAGGGCAGGGCTGACGCTGCGGATGCAGACCTCGGCGCGGGGGGACACGGCCACAGGCCGGCGTCCCCGTTGTGTGCCACTGGCCGGCTTCACAGCCGGACCGGTCGACGGCAGCCTTCACTTCGGCGTGCTGTGCGACCAGCGATCACGGTTCGTTGTGACCAGTATGAGGACGGTTGCTTCCGGGAAATCCATCACAGCCACTTCGGGCAGGGCAGAAAAATGGGGGCCGGTACTCAGGAGAGCACCGGCGCCCACAACATGGCACCTCTCGCTTCTACGATCGCCACTCCCGGGCTGATCGGACTCTTCTGGTCCCGCGGGGCCGGGCGGCAGCAGTGCCGTCAGGCCCAGGCGAGGGCGTCCTCGACGGGCACGCGGGGCAGCCGCGGGAACCACGGGTCGGCACCGGGGTGACCGATGTTCACTACCAGTTGCGAGCGCCAGCTGGTACCGGCGAAGAACTCCTCGTCCATGCCGGCCTTGTCGAAGCCCGCCATGGGACCGGCCGCGAAACCCGCCGCACGGACCGCGATCAGGAAGACTCCGGTTTGCAGTGCCGAGTTGTAGACCGCACACCTGCGTTCGGGGATCTGGCTGCAGTCGACCTTGCGCACTCCGTTTTCGACGGGGACGAACCGTCGAAGCGGCTGGGCGGTGGAGACATGGGCAACGCGGCCCTTGCACCGGCCGGCGCGGTGTGGCCGGCCGGCATCAAGCGCGGCGAGTCCATCCCGCCCCTTCCCGACCACCCCCTGCTGCGCAGCTTCCGTCACGGCGAGCCGGTCGTCTTCGACCTTGACGACTTCATCGCCATGGTCGGAGACCCGCAGCTGGTCGAGTTTCTCATCCCGAAGGACGCCCATTCGGTGATGGCGGCACCGTTGCATGCCCGCGGGCACACGCTCGGCGCCATATCGGCCTGGCGCTGCGGCCGAACCGCCCCCTTCACCGAGGACGAGGCGGATCTCATGAAGCAGATCGCCTCACGCGGCGCGCTCGCCATCGACAACGCCCGCCGTTACACACGTGAGCACCGGGCGGCGGTAGCACTGCAGCAGCGTCTCCTTCCCCCGGCCACGACCGACACTCCGGCAGCCGAGACCGCTGGCATCTACCTGCCCGCGTGCGGGGGAGCGGACATCAGCGGCGACTGGTACGACGCCATTGCCCTGCCCTCTCTCCGGGTAGCCCTTGTCGCCGGAGACGTGGTCGGCCACGGCATGCCCGCGAGCGCCACCATGGGCCGCTTGCGCGCCGCCATCCAGACGCTCGCGGACCTGGAACTCGAACCGGACGAGCTGCTCACCCGGCTCGCGGACCTGGTCCAGCGCCTCGCGGCCGAAGCCCCGCCCGGCGACCGCGACATCGTCGGCGGCACATGCCTGTACGCGGTCTACGACCCGGTCACCAGGCGCTGCGCCATAGCCAGTGCCGGACACCCGCCCCCCGTCCTGGTCCGGCCCGACGGAACCGCCGAAGCAGTCGAAATCTCCCCCGGGCCGGCACTCGCCCTCAGCGGCATGCCGTACGAGACCACCGTGATCGACGTCGAGCCGGGCAGCGTCCTCGCCCTCTACACCGACGGCTTGGTCGAACGGGGCGATCGCGACACCGGTCAAGGCCTGCCACGCCTGACACGTGCCCTCGCCGCGCACTGCCGTTCGGATCGTGCCCTGGACGAGACCGGCCGGGCTCTCCTCGCCGACCTGGCGGACCAGGCCCCACGCGACGACGCGGTCCTGCTGCTGGCTCGCACCCGCGCCGTCCCGGCGGCGGGCACCGCGCACTGGGAGATCCCGGCCGATCCGGCCGCTGTCTCCAAAGCTCGCGAGTGGATAACCCGCCAACTCACCATGTGGGGCCTGGACGACCTCCTCTTCGCCACCGAACTCATCGTCAGCGAACTGGTGACCAACGCCATCCGCTACGGCCGTCCGCCGATGGACCTCCGCCTGATTCGCCACCACGTCCAGGTGTGCGAGGTCACCGACTCCAGCAGCACCCAACCGCGCCTGCGGCATGCGCGCACAACGGACGAGGGAGGACGCGGCCTGTTCCTCGTCTCTCAACTCGGCAGACGATGGGGTTGCCGCCACGGCCAGAACGGCAAGACGATCTGGTCCGAGCAAATCATCCCGAATTCCCGTGAAGCTGGGACTCCCCGAAGTGGGTCGAGGCAGAGTCACCCATAGCTCTGATATCTCTCGCCCCGTGAGCCAAGCCATGTAGCGGCTACTGGAAATCGGATCAGGAACTCTGTGATCTCCCCTTGACCACGGCGAAGGGGATCGAGATCGACGCGTTCGTGCCGCTCGAATCAATCGACCTGATCCCGATCGGCGGGGGCTACTACCAAGACCGTGTCAGCGGTCCTGATACCGGCTTCCGAAGCTGCCGTCACGCCGACCGCGAGCAGCACCGGGGCCCGTGTTCATGTGGCGAAGATTGCTAGTTGACATCGGGCGACGTTCGTGACCTGCGCTGATGCCAATTAGCTTTAGCGGCCCGAAGCGCAGAATCAGAGAGAAAGTTGGCACTTTGGTGCAGCGCAGGTCACGGTACCTACGGCGACCACGCCTCCGACATCGTTGTCGAAAGCGTGGCCTGCCCGAGGTGTGGCCCTACGGGATGCAGCAGGCCCCGAGGGGGCACCGGACGCCGGGGAACGTGATCGGCCTACGGCGTGTAGCGGGCGTCACTGCCGTACAGCTCCCTGGTGAACGCGGAGACATCGGCGCTGCGATCGGCGCCGTCGAGGTTGTACGTCAGATAGACGCCGTACCCCTCACTGACCGTGCGGCGGGCGAGGCTGGTGACCGTGCTCTGCGAGGTCCCGCCGATCTCGACGGCCGCCGGCGACAGCTTCGACTTGGGCAGTGCGATGCCGGGGACCTGCCAGGAGCCGTAGTACGGGTTCCAGGCGTAGTCGAACTTGGACGTGATGTCGACGCCGCCATAGGACAGGCGCGACGCGGCCGGTCCGATGTTGTAGAGGCTGATGATCTTGCCGGGCATGTTGGCGCGCAGTGCCGACACCAGGTACACGAACGAGCTGGCGTTGGGCTGGCCGGTGCCGTTGTTGCCGTACTCGGCGTACTCGTCGTCGAAGTCGATGCCGTCGAGGCCGTACTTGGACACGGTGTCCGACAGTCGTTTCGCGAACGTCGAAGCCGCCTGCTGGGACGGGAAGTTGGCGAAGCCCGCGCCCTGGTGGTTGCCGAGCACCGAGAGGACGACCTTGATGCCCTTCTGCTGCAACGGCCGTATCTGCGTGGCGGCGTTGTCGAGGACGCGTTGCACGTTCTCGTTGAAGTACAGGGTCGCCGCCTTCGTGCCCGTGTCGTAGTTGATGTTCGCGGCGAAGATCACGGCGACGTCGAAGACGTTGCCGCCGCCGTTGGTGAGGGTGTACTTGCCGACGTTCAGCATGCTGTTGTTGTTCACCTCGACGTACGCCACCGAGGTCGGTCCCTGTTTCGCGGCAGCGGGGGCCGCTGCCGCGCCGGTCGTGGCGGTCGCGCCGAGGGCGAGGGCCATGACGGCCGAGAGCGCGAGCGCGGCAGTCCGTACTCTGCTCCGCACCGGAGTGAACATCGTTGATCGGTCTCCCATCGCATGGAGCGGCGCCCGACCTGTTCGGAGCGCCGAGTGAGCCCCCCGATCTTTCCGCTCCCGTGACCGAATCCCCAGAACCATGCGAGAACTCTTCACGACTCCCGCGCACATCGCGCGGTAACCCCGAGTCCGGGCAAGGGAGTTACTGGAACGCTA
The DNA here is from genome assembly GCF_040634235.1 of Streptomyces sp. NPDC007157. NCBI lineage: Bacteria > Bacillati > Actinomycetota > Actinomycetes > Kitasatosporales > Streptomycetaceae > Streptomyces > Streptomyces sp. NPDC007157. The sequence goes on along the minus strand of NZ_JBEYFE010000017.1, from coordinate 102,451 downwards.
CGCTACGCTGCCGCAATGTCCCAGGCCTGCGACCAACACGGCGAAGGTGCGGCCGTGCTCAGAACCGGAGATCCCGGTCAAACCCTGGTACCGGGACAGTGGCGAAGGCCAGATCCACTCCCCGTACAGCGTCGACGCCGCCGCCCCTGCCGGCCCGCCCCCATGGCAGCTGACGGCGGCGGTCGTGTCACAGCCGGCCCGGCCGGCCGGTCAAGTAGTCAACGGCGCCTCAGGCCCGTGACATTCGTCGTCCCGCACCGCCATCCGCATGGCAGACGTGACGACCGCGAAACCCTCATCACCGTTAGGAACAGCATCTTGCACAAGAGAAAGGCGCGACTGCGCATCGCCACCGCTATCGCCGCGAGCGCGCTGGCCGCAGGCGGCTTGGCCACCCTGCCCTTCCACGCGCTGGCCGGCACCGCGGACGACGTGTCCACCTCACGTCAGGAGGACTTCGTCTCGGCCGCCGCGCAGTACCACATTCCCGTCAACGTCTTGCTCGCGGTGGCATACGAGGAGTCGGGGTGGGACGCGCACGGCGCGCTGCCCAGCACCGAGGGCGGCTTCGGACCGATGCACCTCACGGACGTCACCCCCGCCATGATGGCCCGCGGAGCCGCGGGCGCCGCCGGGCGCAGCGACCTCGCTTCCCTCGCCGCGGATCCGGCCCTGCACACCCTGCAGGCGGCTGCGAAGCTGACCGGACTGCCGGAGGACACCCTGCGGTCGAATCCGGCCGCGAACATCCGCGGCGGCGCCGCGCTGCTCGCGTCCTATCAGCGGGAGGTGACCGGTGGCACGCCGGCCGACGCCTCCCAGTGGTACGGGGCCGTGGCCCGGTACAGCCAGTCGTCGCAGAAGCAGGGGGCGGTCCGTTTCGCGGACCGTGTCTTCGCCGTCCTCCGCACCGGAGCCGCCGGCGTGACGCACGACGGCCAGCGGGTGCGACTGGCCGCCAGCCCTTCCGTGCGACGCGCGGACGCGCAGGTTGAGCGACTGCACCTCAAGACCGCGGCGACGGCCGACACGGAGTGCCCGCCGACGGTCGACTGCACGTTCGTCCCCGGCTCCCCGGTGGGCGGCCAGGTGTCGAACCGGCCGACCAACGGCATCAGGATCGACTCCATCGTCATCCACGACCTCGAATCCACCTACGACGCCGGGGTCAATGGCCTGTCCGACCCGAAGAACACCGTGTCGACGCACTATGTGATGCGGTCGTCGGACGGTGCGGTGACCCAGATGGTGCCCACGAAGGACATCGCGTTCCACGCGGGCAACTACTCGACGAACCTGCACTCCATCGGTATCGAGCACGAGGGCTACGCCGCACAGGGCGCGACCTGGTACACCGAGGCGCAGTACGAGGCCACGGCCGACCTGGTCAAGTACCTGGCGGGACGCTACGACATACCCCTGGACCGGCAGCACATCCTGGGGCATGACAACGTTGCCGGACCGAACTCCTCGCTGGTCTCCGGCATGCACTGGGACCCGGGCAACGGCTGGGACTGGGACCACTTCATGCGCCTGCTCGGCCGTCCGCTGAGCGGGCTGCACGGCGTTCCCGAGGTGGGCTCGGTCGTGACCGTCGACCCGCCGTTCGCCGACAACGTGCAGACCGTCGAGGTCTGTCCGGCGGACGACCCGACCGGTGGCACGCCCGCCTGCACGGACAAGCAGCAGGCCTCGAACTTCGTCTACCTGCGTACCGCTCCGGACGCCGATGCCCCGATCTTCGGCGACCAGGCCATCCACGGAACCGGCGCGGGCACCGACCGCATCAGCGACTGGGGTGGCACCGCGCAGGCCGGACAGCAGTTCGTGGTCGCCGATGTACAGGGTGACTGGACCGCCGTCTGGTACAGCGGGTCGAAGGTGTGGTTCTACAACCCCCGCGGCAAGAACACCAGGGCCACCTACGGGGTGAAGATCATCAAGCCCGCGGTGGACACGGCGGTGGCCGTCTACGGGTCGAGCTACCCGGACAAGTCGGAGTACCCGGCGGGCCTGGGCGCCTCCACCCAGGCCCCGTTGAGCATGTACACCGTTCCGGCCGGCCAGGCGTACGTCGCCACCCAGCCGGCGGCCGCCACCGACGACTACTTCACCTCCGGAGCGGTCGTCATCGGCAGCAAGAAGATGTACACGATCCAGTACAACCACCGCGTGGCGCTGGTCTACGCGAACGACGTCACCGCGACCACCGCGATCCACCACTGGGAGGACGACGCGAACTGACGCGTCCTCAGCCAGGTGACGGGTAGGTGACGAGACCCGGCCGGATAGCAATGGCACCACTCCGGCCGGGTCCCTCACCTGAGAGGTGGCTCTGCGAGGCCGAGGGTGACGGGCGAAGTTCTGCCTCTAGCTCCTCCACGCACATCACCTCGGCCCCCCCGCCGCGCTTCCATAACCGCCCGCGTCGACGGCATCCGCCACCCCGCTTTCCGAAGCCCCGGGCGAACAGATCCGGCGCGAACCGGCCTGGGCGGCCCGACCGGCGTTCACGCCCTTCAGGAACGGATCGCACTGCTGGAGCAGGAGATCTTTGACCTGCAACGGAAGCTCGTGGACCAGGACGAAGAGCTCGACGCCGAGCGAGCAGCGAACCGAGAACTGATGGCCGAGCGGAACATGACCGCACGCCGGCGCTGATGCCCAGGGCATCGGGAGAGCGCCGATCGTCCCTTGCAGAAGATCGCCGACCGGCTGCCCGTGACCTGACCTGGGGCTTCCAGGATGCCTCGTGAGCGCCTACGACGGTTCTGACCGTCTTCACCACTCACGAGGCATCGAACGGTCAGCGGTGGAGCGTCCACTGCTGGGAATCGCCGCCGGTGCACTTGACGAGCGTGACGTGATGGACGTCTCCCGACCCCTCACCGAGGCAGGTCTTGGTCACGTTGTTGATCAGCTCGAAGCTCGAGGTGGTGAAGTACGCATCCCACAGTGCTGCCGGGTCGCTGGACGAACACGGCTTCATCGTCGCCTGACCGTTGCGGGCGACCAGGCACAGCCTGGCACCCACGTTTTGCCGCATTTCGGAGAGCTGGCCGATGGTGTCGTTCATCAGCCAGGTCTGGTACGCGCCTCCGTTGCACCCTGTCGCGTAGGGCCCGAAGTCGGCCCGAAAGTCCAGGCAATTGTCCGTGGCCACGTTCTGCACGTGGTAGTAGACCGGCGCCGCGGTCGCCGGCGTGGTACCCAGTCCCCAACCCAGCGCAACGGCCGCACCCACGGCGGCGATCTTCTTCATCAACGCGGTCCCCCTCGGCTTGTTCTGGCATGAAAAAGCACCACCGAGCAGTAAACCGGGGATACCGGCCGGAAGGAGCGTCAACGGTCGATATATTCACAAACGCCACACTCGCCGTCAGCCTCAACGAGGTCCTCGGCCGCTGACAGCACCGCCCAGAGAAGATCAAGCACCGGAGGCGCGACTCATGTGAGGATGCTGGGCATGTCTGGTCGCGCGCTGAGTTTCGGAGTGATGGCGGAAGCATACGAACGGTTCCGGCCGGGGTATCCCGTGGAGCTGTTCGACATGGTGATGGCATACGCGGGCCATCCGGTTCGGACCGCCCTCGAGATCGGCGCCGGGACAGGCAAGGCGACCCGCCTGTTCGCTCAGCGGGGGGTCATGGTGACCGCTACCGATCCTGACGGGTCCATGCTCGCCGAGCTGCGCAAGCACGTGCCGACGAACGTCAGACCGGTGCAAGCTGCGTTCGAGGAGTTGCGACCAGGCGAACGGTATGGGCTGGTCTATGCGGCGGCTGCGCTGCATTGGACGAACCTGGAGGGTCGGTGGTCGCGCATGGCCGCGCTGCTGGAACCGGGTGGCGTGTTCGCCTCATGCGGCGGGCCATGTCGACTGGCTGACCCGGCTGTAGAGGAAGCTGTCCGCGCGGCGCGAGCACCATTCTTGGAGAGTGACGAGATTTCGTCGCCTGACGGAACGCCTCCGGGTCATGAGATGCAGTGGCCGGGTACGGAGTTGCAACGGTCCGAGTGGTTCACCGGCGTTCAGCAGTCCGTGCTCGAACGGCGCGTGACGATGAGCGCTCACGACTACGTTGGTCATCTCTCCACCATCTCGGCTTATCTCGTCCTGCCGACTGTGGAGCGAGAGCAGGTATTCAGCCAGATCATGCAGGTACTGCCGGACAGAGTGGAGATGGCCGCCGACATCACCGTCCATCTGGCGCGTCGGCGCTACGAGGATTGATCACGACACCTCGCCATGTCAGCCCGCCGGCCCCAGGCCGGTGCCGAGCCACCTTCACTCGCGTATGGCGTGCGTGCACTGGTTCGAAGAACGGTGCCACCGGGACCGGCCCCCACAGGTTGTCATCGGTACCCGTGCCGCAGAGGCCGGGGTCGAGCTCCGCCGCGACGTTCCCCCTGCCCGACCGCTGACGGACACGCCTGTGGAACGAGGCGGAACGGAATGGAACGCCGTAAGAGGAGACGGGGTTGGACCTTTCCTGGGAGACATGTCGTGGGTATCTCGCGAAGAACGCTACTGACGACGACCGGAGTGGGCGTGGTGGCGGCAGCTATCGACGCGGGCGGTTTCCGCGCTGCAGCCGAAGCCGCGACCTCGGTCGCAACCGGCAAGGCCGCGGCCGCCTCCGCACCGGACGTGCAGGTGGTCACCACGTGGGACCAGACGGTGCAGCGGGCGAGCTACGCCCAGGGCGCGGGGTACCAGCGGCTCGTCGCAGGGCCGGGGGAGCCGCACACCATCCGCACCGACCTCTGGTCCCGCTTCGGTCCTCCGACCATGGTGCTGGCGACGTTCGCGCAGATGACCGACCTGCACATCGTGGACGACCAGTCGCCGGCCCGCCTCGAGTTCATGGATCGCTACGCGGACGCCGGCGCCCCGCACTACGGTTCGTACCCCACCGATTCGGCCTATCGGGGTCACGAGTTCCTCTCGACCCAGGTCGTCGACGCGATGTGCCAGGCCATCGCCGGGATCGGCAAGGGCCCGCGAAGCGGGAAACCGCTGCAGTTCACCATCGTCACCGGCGACGCGATCGACAACTGCCAGCACAACGAGAACCGCTGGTACATCGACCTGCTCGACGGCGGCCAGACGATCGTCCCGGACTCCGGCCAGATCGGCCTGGACCAGAGCTTCTCCAGCGGTGCCCTGACCAGCGGCGGCACCGGGGACAACCACTACTACTACCCGTCGGTGCCCCCGCAGCAGGTGCCGGGCAACCAGTACACCGGCACATCAGGGCTCGGATTTCCCTATGTTCCGGGCCTGCTGGACGCGAGCGGAGTGGTGGGCGCGGCCCGCCGGCCGTTCGTCTCCCACGGCCTGGGCATGCCCTGGTACGCGGCGTACGGCAACCACGACGGACTGTGGCAGGGCAACGAGCCCATCGACAACAACCTCGTCGACGTGCAGGGCATGACGGTCGGCTCGTCGAAGACCACCGGCACCTCCGCCGATCTGCCCGACAACTACAGCGACCTCGGCACCTTCGGCAAGCTGATGGTCGCCTGGGACCTGGAGGGGACCCGGGTCGCCGCGGACCCCAACCGGCGGCTGCTCACCCGCAAGGCGTTCATCCAGGACCACTTCAACACCGCCGGCCTGCCGGTCGGGCACGGATTCCAGGGCGTCGGGATCGACAAGGCCTACTACGCGATCCCGTCCGGTTCCAGCGACCTGATCCGCTACATCACCCTGGACTCCACCAACACCAACACCGACGGCTTCGGCTCCGGTGCCGCGGGCGGGTCGATCGACACCGACCAGCTGAACTGGCTGGAACAGCAGCTCAGGGCCAACAGCTCGCGCTACATCGACACCAATAACCGCATCGTCACGCAGAGCGGTGTGCAGGACAAGATGTACGTCCTGTTCTGTCACCACACGCTCAACACCATGGACAACCTCGACGACGGCATCTTCGGCGGCATTTTCGGGGACCGGCACACCGGCGACGAACTCAAGTCGCTGCTGCTGCGCTACCCGAACGTGATCGCCATGGTCAACGGGCACACCCACGCCAACAAGATCGTCCCGCATCCGACGCCGGCCTCCAGCCCGATCTCCGGCGGCTTCTGGGAGATCTCCACGGCCTCGCACATCGACTGGCCGATCCAGAGCCGCATCATCGAGATCATGGCGAGCCCCGACGCCCAGAATGCGGGCGAGTTCGGCTCCTCCGCCGGACCCGCCACCATCTCGATCTTCACCACCATGGTCGACCCCGCCGCACCCCTCTCCTTCGGCGGTGACACCAGCACCCCCGCGCAACTCGCCTCCCTGGCACGGGAGCTGGCCACCAACGACCCGCAGGAGGTGAGCCACGGCATCACCAACCGCATGGGCGTCAACCAGGACCGCAACACACAGCTGCTGCTGCCGGCCCCCTTCCCGCTGCACGCTCCGCACCCGCTCGGCTCCCCGGTCGCCGCGGCCCGGAACAAGGACGGGCGGCTGGAGCTGTTCGGCACGGACGCGCAGGGCAACCTGTGGAACACCAGCCAGCAGACCGCCGGCGGCAGCCTGCAGGCCTGGACGAAGCTCGCCAGTGGCCCGGGATGGCAGTCCGTCACCGCCGGCACCCACCAGGACGGCCGGGTCGCGGTGTTCGCCATCGACCAGAACGGCTACGTGACCCGTCGCACGCAGACCAGCGCGGGCAGCAGCACCTACACGGCACCCCAGCAGTTCGACTCCGGCTTCACCTCGGCGACCGCGGTCCAGGACCAGTGGGGCGGCATGCAGGTCTACGCGACCCGCAGCGACAACACCCTCCGCCACCGCTGGCAGGACTTCCTGAACGACGACACCGCCTCGAACGGCTGGTTCACTCCCTGGACCCAGCTCGGCGGCACCGCGATCCAGCTCGCCGTCGAGACCGGCGCCGACGGGCGCGCCGTGCTGGTCGCCATCAAGGAGGACGGCCTCCTCATCCAGCGCAAGATGAACGTCCCCAACGCGCAGACGGAGAGCGAGTGGGGCGGGGTGTTGCCGGTCGACGGCATCCTCGACTCCATCGACATGGCCCGCAACCTCGACGGTCGCCTGGCGATCTTCGGCACCAACCCCGACGGGATGCTCTGGCGCCGCTTCGAGACCGCCCCCGCCGCCGGCACCTGGCAGTCCTGGGCCCAGATATCGACCCAGCACGGCGGCACCACGCTGCGGATGCGCCACGTCGCCGCCGAGCGGAACGGGGCCGGGAAGATCGAACTGTTCGCCGTCGACGACACGGGCACGCTGTACCACTGCACGCAGACCGACCCCAACAGCACCACCTGGTCGGCCTGGCAGTCCTACCAGTTCCAGCTGCGCGCCACTCACACGTTCGTCGGGCTGTGAAAGGTCCGGCAACACCTGACCCGTCCCGCTCCTCCGCCTGAACACAGGTGCCGGTCCCGTCGCTCAGCGACGGGACCGGCACCTGCGCGGGTTTCCGCCTCCCCGCAACCCTCCCGTCACGGACCCCTCGGGACTCCACCGCAGTCAAAGGGGTGCGGGACGGGCGAACGACGACTTCGCAGCATGTCACGTCCCACACCGAAGGAATCGACATGACAATCTCCCGACGCAGGATTCTGACCGCTGCCGGAGTGGCTCTGGTGGCCGCGGCCATCGATACCGGCGGTCTGCGCGCCGTCGCCAGTGCCGCATCGCCGCCTCTCGGCACCGGTGCCGCATTCGGGCTCACCACCCTGGACCAGACCGTGCAGGTCGGTCCCGACCTGGGCCTGGGATACCACGGCGTGGTCGCCGGGCCCGGCGAACCGCACATCATCCGCAACGACTTCACCCTCGCCGCCTCGCCGCAGGTCACCCGGTCGCTGATCGCCTTCGCCCAGATGTCCGACCTGCACATCGTCGACGACCAGTCGCCGCTGCGGGTCGAGTGCCTGGACCGACTCGCGGACTACGGACCTCCGCACTACAACTCGTACCCGACCGAATCGGCGTACCGCGCGCACGAATTCCTTTCGACACAGACGACCGACGCGATGTGCCGAGCCGTCCGGCAGGTCCTCCGCGGCCCGCGTACGGGCACACCGCTGGCCTTCACCGTCGTCACGGGCGACGCGGTCGACAACTGCCAGTACAACGAGTCGCGTTGGTACATCGACCTGCTCGACGGCAATACGGTGCGCCCGGACTCCGGTGACCTCACCAAGGACGAGAGCGTGGCCGGCGGCCAGTTCGGGACGGAGACCCACTACTGGCATCCGGAAGGACGGCAGACTCCGCCCGACAACAACGCCCAGCACGGCTTTCCCGTCGTGAGCGGCCTGCTGAACGCCGCCCGCAGATCGTTCACGGCGACCGGGCTGGGCATGCCCTGGTACGCCGCCTACGGCAACCACGACGCGCTCGTCCAGGGCAACGTGCCGATCGACATCCTCCCCTTCGACCCGCTCAAGAGCATCGCCACCGGCTCCACCAAACTGACGGAGATCGAGGGCGTCCCGGACGTCTTCGACAACACCGCGACGTACTATCTGGACCTGCTGGAGGACGTACTGACGGGCGAGTTCACCCTTCAGACCGCCCACGTGACGGCAGACCCGTCCCGGCGGCTGCTCGCGCGGAGCGATTTCATCGCCGAGCACTTCAACACCACCGGTGTCCCGCGCGGTCACGGCTTCACCTCCGGCAGCGACAAGGGCTACTACGCGATTCCCTCGGGGACCGGCGACGCGTTCCAGTTCCTTGTGCTGGACACGACCAACACCAGCGGCGGTGCCAACGGCGCCATCGACACCAACCAGTGGAACTGGCTGAACGCCCAGCTCAAGGCCAACAGCTCACGCTACGAACTCGACGACTCCGACGGCACCAAGGCCAGGACGGTCGTCACCCAGCCCGGCGTGACCGACAAACTCATCGTCATCTGCTGCCATCACACGCTCGACTCCATGGACAACACGGACAGCGGGTCCCCGTACGGCGGCACGGAACTCCGCGACCTGCTGCTGCGCTTCCCGAACGTGATCCTCATGGTCGACGGCCACACCCACACCAACAACATCTCGGCCCACAAGACTTCCTGGCCGTCCGTCATCGGCAACGGCTTCTGGGAGGTGAACACGGCGTCGCACATCGACTGGCCCATCCAGAGCCGGATCTTCGAGATCGCCGAAGGCGGCGGCATCCTGTCGATCTTCACGACCATGGTCGACTCAGACGCACCGCTGTCGTACAACGGGGACACCAGCACCCCCGCCGCGCTGGCCTCGCTGGGACGCGAGCTGGCGGCCAACGACCTCCAGGCGGTGGCGGCCGGCATCGGCAAGCGCCGTGGAACGGCCGATGCCCGCAACACACAGCTGCTCCTTCCCGCTCCCTTCTCCCTGCCCGCCGGCCGCGGTACGCCGCTTCCGAGCGCCGGCTGGCCGGTGGTTCAGCAGGGGGCGAGCGGTGAGCGGGTCAGGACCGCGCAGTACCTGCTCAACGCCAGGGGAGCCACGCTGAGCGTGGACGGCGCCTTCGGCTCCTCCACCGCCAGCGCGGTGCAGTCCTTCCAGTCCAGCCGCGGTCTGTCCGCCGACGGGATCGTCGGACCCACGACCTGGCGGGCCCTCGCCATTGCCGTGCAGCAGGGCAGCAGCGGCCCCGCGGTGACGGCGTTGCAGCGCCAGCTCAACGCCCACGGGGCCGCACTGAGCGTGGACGGCGCCTTCGGTCCGTCCACCGGCAGCGCGGTGCAGTCCTTTCAGTCCGCCCACAGCCTTCCGGCGGACGGGGTCGTCGCGTCCACGACCTGGCAGACACTGACCGGACTGTGACGCGGACCGTCCACGGGACTGCCGGGCGGCCGACGCCGACCCGCTGGTGCCGCGGCGTGCGAAGGCGGTACTGAGGGGGCGGTTGACCGGGTACGGTGCGCCACCGCCGGCGGGCCCAACGGGTTCTGTACCCGGCACAGGGCCGGCCGGCGGGCCGCACGACCGGGCCCGAGCAAACTCGTCCGCGTGCGTACGGGGAAGTCCCGGACGTACGTCACGTGGGCCAGTAGGAGCACCGTAGTCCGGTGTGCACGGTGTGACGCAGGTGTTCGCCGATCAACGGGTCGGCATCCGTGATCCGTTGCAGCGCGCGGCGGATCGCCTTGCCCACGGCGATCCGCGCTCGTTCGTCGCCCTCGGCGAAGCCGCGGAGGCGCCCACCCAGTCCCGCGGCACTGGCCAGCTGGGTCACCAGCCAGTCGTGTTCGCGGCGGGAGCCGGCAGCGTCCTCAAGTTCATCCCGCGACTCGAGGCCGGCTGTCTCGGAACGCAGCCCTGTCAGGCGACGTCGGTACTCATCTACCGCCACCCGGTCAAGCGTCGGCTGCTCCGACAGGGCACTTCTCCCGACGGCACCGCCGAGCGCGGTCAGCCCAGCCACCAGGTCGACGGCCCGGATCTCCTGACGCGGGTTGGCGATGAGCACCGCGAGATGGAACATCCCGATGCTGTGCTCGACGAGCATGCTCCGCCGGCCCAGACCGATCCGCCACTTCCGGCCCTGGCGGGCACATGTCGCCTCCGACTCCGGCGGCTCTTCCTCCGGATCGCCGGGCTGCCCGGCGTCCTGAAGTGCCGCGGCCTCCTCCGCGGCGGCGGCCAGCTCGCGCCGGGCGGCGGCGTCGTCATCCGGCCGGGCCCGGCGGGCGAAGGCCTGCGCGAGCATCTGCCGGGAGGCCATGACCGCGGGCCAGTGCGCCAGTGCGAGGTTGTGCTGCACCGCCGCGTGGAAGTGCTCCACGGCCCTGTCCAGATCTCCCGTGGTCAACGACGCGACCCCGAGAGCGTGCTGCACCGAGCCGAAACAGGCCACGGCGAGGCTGCCCATCATCGGCAGGTGGCCGAGCGGGCTCAGCAGGTCGTACGCCCGTGCCGACGTCTCGACGTCGTCAAGCAGGTATGCGGCCTGCACGACGCCGTTCATCGTCACCAGCCAACTGCTCGAACGCGGCAGGTCGGCAAGGTCGCGGCCGCAGAGCATGGCCAGCGCGCCGACCGCTTTGCGCCGGTCCCCGGCCACCGCCGCGGCCACCGCGAGTGCGGCCAGACCATGGTTGTCCACCGGACTGAGCCTGGGGGAATGCGCCAGATCCCCTAGCAGTGGCAGCAGTTCCGCGACGCGCCCCTGGTACCACCGGATCGTGAGCAGTTGCCCCTCCAGCCAGACCGTGGCGTCGACGTCACCGGCGGCCGCCCCGCGCTCGGCACAGGCACGTGCCAGTGTCTCGGCCTGGTCGAGGCGGCCCGCCCGGATGGCGAGCATCACCTCGATCGCACTCACCACGAAGCCGACCGCGAGGTGATCCCGCTCCGCCAGCAGGTCCCGCAGCTCGGCCAGGCGGCGCTCGGCATGCGGATCGCCGTCGAGGAACAGGTCGACCGTCTGCCAGAGGAGGCCCATCAACAGGTCGCTGTGCCGTGCGGTGCGGAAGCTCTCCGCGACGAGATCGACCGACAGTTTTCGGCGTAAGGCGCCGTAGTCCGGGCCGAGTACGCAGTGGTGGGCGAGGCTGAGGGCCTCGGCCCGCGCCACCGGGTCGGCTGTCAGCCTGACCTCGTCGAGCAGGGCGAGTATCGCGGCATGCTCACCGGCCCGGTAGTCGGTCTCGCCGGCGAGCCTGACCCGCAGCCGCAGAGCGAGCGGGGAGTCCGGGTCGAGGAGCGACAACGCGTGACGCAGCCGTGACCGCAGCAGCGCGGCACCCGCGACAGTGCGGTGTTCATGGACCCAGAGACCGCCGAAGCCGAGCGCCGCGACGGCCATCGCCTGTGCGTCACCCGTCGACTCGGCGATCCGGTAGGCCGCGTCGAACCGCCGCCGACCGGACTGCAGGTCACCCTCGACGACGAGTGCCCGGGTGGCTGCCGCGAGCAGCGACTCCGGGTCGCGCGCCGGCTCGGCGCCGAGTCCCGTCGGGCCTGGATCGTCCTCGGCCGGTGCGTCCATCCCCGTCATGTCTCCACTTCGCTCCCCGACCGGCCGCCCTCCCAGCCGGTCCTCTCCGCTGACTTCCGGCATCGACCAGTACGACGACGCAGCCGTAGCCGGGACTCGTCTCCCGTGCGGCGAGGGCCCGGCTCAGGGCCTCAGCACGAAAGAACGGCGCAGAGCAGCCGACAGATGCCTGGCCGCGCCAGATTCTGCCTCATCAGCCACCGCACGCTCCTGGCCGGGAGGGTAAATCGTCGGGACAAGGCGGTGCCCCCTCGGGGCAGGGGAGGACGACCGGCCGGACCTGGAGGGAATGGCCGGCAGAATCCGGCATAGCGTGCTGCGTGCGGATCGCGTTGAGATCCACCCGCCGGTCGCCCGGGAGCAAGGCGGTGAGCCCTTCGATCCGGCCGGGACCGCGGGCCGGGCCCGCGTCATGTAAGCGTCATGCGGGCCAGTACGAGCACCGCACCCCGGTGTGCACCGCGTGCCGCAGGTGTTCACCGATCGCCGGATCCGCTGCCACGATCCGGTCCAGCGCCCGGCGGATGGCCTTGCTCACCGCGACCCGGGAGCGCTCCTCGCCCTCGGGGAAGCGGCGGGCACGTCCGCCCAGGCCCGTGGCGCCCGCCAACTGGCCCATCAGCCAGTCGTGTTCGACCTGGGCCACGGCGGCGCGCTCATGGTCGTCGGCCGCTTTGAGCTCGTCCAGTTCGGTGCGCAGCCGGGCCAGACGGTTGCGGTACTCCTGCGTCGCCACCCGGTCCAGTACCGGCTGCCCGGACAGGGGCGTGTGCTCGGCGGCCCCGTTGAGCGCGGTCAGCCCCGCCACGAGGTCGACGGCCCGGATCTCCTGGCGCGGGTTGGCGATCAGCACCACCAGATGGAGCATCCCCACGCTGTGCTCCACCAGGACGCTGCGCCCGCCGAAGCCGATCCGCCATTTGCGGCCCAGCCGGGTACAGAACGCCGCGGGCTGCACCTGCCCGTCCTCGCCCTGCGGACCCGCGCTGTCATGCCTGTCGCTCCCCGGCGGCGCCGTCGCGGCCTCCCCGGCAGCCACCGCGAACTCCTGGCGGACGGCGTCGGCCTCGGCCTGCCGGCCGGCCCGTACGAGCGTCTCCGCGAGCCGGTCCCGGGAGGCCGTAACCGCGGGCCAGTGCGCGAGGGCGAGGTTCTGCCGTACCGCGTCCCGCAGATGGGTCACGGCCCGGTCGACGTCTCCCATGGTCAACGCGGCGACCCCCAGCGCGTGGTGGGCCGAGCCGAAGCAGGCAATGGCGAGACTGCCCACCATCGGCAGGTGACCGTAGGGACTCAGCAACTCGTAGACCCGCGCCGCCGTGGCGGTGTCGTCGAGGAGATAGGCGGCCTCCGCGAGACCGTGCATCGTCACCATCCAACTGCTCGACATCGGCAGGTCGCCGAGGTCGCGGCCGCACAGCGTGGCCAGCGCACTGACGGCCCTCCGCCGGTCCCCGGCCGTCACCGCGGCCACCGCCAGCGCGGCCTGGGCGTGATCGTCCACGGCGCTCAGCGTGGGAGAGTTGACCACTTCGCTGAGCAGCGGCACGAGTTCGGCCACCCGGCCCTGGTACCAGCGGATGGTCACCAGCTGCGCGGCATGCCACACCGTGGCGTTGACATCACCGGCGGCCACCCCGCGATCGGTACACGCCCTGGCCAGGGCCTCGGCCTCGTCGAGGCGGCCCGCGCGGACGGCGAGCATGACCTCCATCGCGCTCACGACGAAGCCCACCGCGAGATGGTCCCGCTCGGCCAGCAGGCCGCGCAGCTCCGCCAGGCAGCGTTCCGCGTGCGGGTCACCGTCCAGGAACATGTCGACCGTCTGCCACAGCAGACCCATCAGCAGATCGCTGCGGCGGGAGGTACGGAAGCTCTCGGCGACCAGCTCGGCGGCCAGTTCCCGGCGAAGTGCGCCGTGTTCCGGGCCGATCAGGCAGTGATGGGCCAGGCTCAGTGCCTCCGCACGCGCCATCGGATTCTGCCGCGACCTCGCCTGCTTGAGCAGCGCCAGTACCGCCGTGTTGTCGCCGCTGCGGTAGTCGCCCTCCCCGGCCAGCCTGATCCGCAGCCGCAGCGCCAGGGAGGACTGCGGGTCCAGCAACTCCAGCGCCCGGCGTATCTGCGATTCCAGGAGTACCGAGCCGGCGACCGTGCGGTGCTCGTGCACCCACAGGCCGCCGAAGCCGAGGGCGGCCACCGCCATTGCCCGTTCATCGCCCATCGACTCGGCGATCCGGTAGGCGCGTTCGAAGCGGTCCCGGCCGGTACGCAGATCACCGTCGTCGACCACGGCAAGGGTGCCCTCGGCGAGCAGGGTCTGAAGTTCACCGGGCCGCGGGACGTCCGGACCGCGCGCGTCCCGCACGGGCGCATCGACATGGTTCACGGCTGTGCTTCCCTCCTGGGTGCACTCGACAACGCCAGAGGGGAGCCCGCCGGACCGCCGGGTCGGTCGTGATCGGTGGCCTTGCCCCAGGCGGGGGACGACGGCCAGAGAGCGTAGCGCAGAGGTCGTGGTGGGGGAACAGCCACAAGTTGTACGGGATGTGGACATCGTGTGAGGCCCGAGCACCTGGGCGTCGACGGTCGGACCGCGATCATCGACGGCTCGGAGATCCGTGTGCGACGCCCGGCCGCAGGCCGCAAGGGCCGGAACAAGTTCGTCTCCGGCGAGACCAAACAGGACGCCGTGAAGCCTATGGTCCTGACGGCCCGTTCCTGGAGATCCTCGCGGACGCCGGCTATCAGGGCATGGGCGCGCAGACCGGCGGGCGGGGGTGACGCCACCCCCTTGCAAGTTCAAGAAGAACGCGCCCGCCTGGTACGAGAAACGGCACGAAGTGCAGCGCAAGGCGCACTCCTCCCGGCGCATTCCGCGTCGAGCACGGCATCGACCACCTCGAAAACCGGCGGGCACCCGCCCGCCACCATGGCCGACGCGAACACATGAGTGACATCGTCCAAGCCGCCACCGGGCTGCTCTCACGCCGGCAGACCGCCACCCTCGGACACGCCTTTCAAGCGTGAACACCGACAACGCCACCCACTTCGACGGGCCACGGCCAATCGTGCACGAGGTCGTTGGTTTCGGTTGCAGTTGTCAGGATGCAGCGGGAGCGTGCTCCAGCTCGGAGACGGTTGCGGGCTCCTCGGTTCCCGCTTCGTGGCGTCGGGTGAGATGGCGGTCCAGCAGAACGCTGCCCATGTGGGCGACCCCGAAGGCCGCACCGATCCAGGCCGTACCCGCCAGCCCCAGTCCCGTGTTGATCACGAGGCCGGATGCCAGGGGGGCGACGGCGATGCCGACGTTGAAGGCGGCGATGTTCACGGCGCCGCCGAGCGTCCTGGTCTCTCCGAGAATGGAGAAGACTCTGGCGTTGACTGCGGGCGTGACTCCGAAGTTGGCGGCGCCCAGGACCACCACCAGCGCGGTCGTGGCCCAGGCGACATGTGCGGTCACTGCGAGTGCTGTCGCGGCGACGATGAAGGCGGCCATGCCCACCAGCAGGAGCGGGAAGGGGGCGCGGTCGGCTACGCGTCCTCCGATGGTCAGGCCGATGAACGCGCCGACGCCGTAGAGTCCGAGCACGAGGGGTACCAGGCCTGTGCTGAGGCCGGTGACGTCCTCCAGCAGGGCTCCGAGGTACGAGAAGATCGCGAACTGGGCCGCCACGGTCAGTGCGGTGGTGGCGTAGGCGACCCAGAGCCGTGGCTGCGTCAGCGAGCGCAGTTCCGTGGCCAGACGGGGCTGTGCCGTTGTCGTGTCCCGGCCGCCGGGCAGGGCGATGAGCAGTGCGATCGTGGACAGAGCGGTCATCGCGGCCACGGCCCAGAAGGCGGCTTCCCAGCCGGCGTGCTGTGCGAGCAGGGTGCCGCCCGGGACACCGATGATCGTGGCCACGCTCAGTCCCGAGACGACCACTCCCATGGCCCGGCCCTGCTTGTCGGCGTCCACCAGCGAGATGGCCGCGACCGAGGCCATGGCCCAGAATCCGGCATACGCCATGGCCGACAGCACCCGCATGACCAGCAGGAATCCGAAGTGCGGGACGAGGGCGGCGCCGACGTGGGCGGCGATGAAGACGAGCTGGAAGCCGACCAGCGCGGCACGGCGCGGCATCTTCAGGGTGACCAGGCTCATCAGCGGTGCTCCGACGAGCATGCCGATGGCGAAGGCGGACACCAGCATTCCGGCGGAGGCGAGGGGTATGTCGAGGTCCTGGGCGATGGAGGGCATCACGCCGGAAAGCATGAATTCCGAGGTGCCCTGGGCGAAGATGCCCAGCCCAAGGACGTAGATCACAAAGGGCATGATTCATCTGCTTCGTGTGAGGAACGAGGGGTGACCGGGTGCTCCGCTCGGCCGTGCGCGGCCCTTTCTCAGAAAGGGCCCGTTGCCGGCGAGGACCACCTTGTGGAGGCAGCGTTGCCTCCCGGTTCGCGTCCAGCATCCCGTCCGGGACGCGCGTGCGGACGCCTCGCGCGCGCCCTGCTGAACCTAGGTCTGGCTGGTCCACTCACCGGCCCGTCATGCCGCTGTAGTGGTATCACTGGATGCATGGACCAAAGCGACGAGCTCGGTGACTTCCTGCGCTCGCGGCGGGCCCGTCTGCGTCCCGAGGATGCGGGGGCGGCTTTCAGTGGCGGCGCGCGCCGGGTCCCGGGACTGCGCCGTGAAGAGGTCGCGCACCTGGCCGGGGTGAGTACGGACTACTACGCCCGTCTCGAACAGGGCCGGCACCCCCACGTCTCTGAGACGGTGCTGGAGGCGGTCGCCCGCGCCCTGCGCCTGGACGACACCGAGCGCGGCTACCTCTTCGAACTCGCCCGACCCAAGTCACACAGCGCGGAACGGCGCCGTCCGGCCCCGCTACCGCGCGTGCGTCCGGCGATCCACCAGATGCTGGACGTCCTCAACGATGTCTCGCCGGCCCTGGTCCTCAACCACCGTAGCGACGTCCTGGCAGTCAACCATCTTGCCAAGGCGCTGATCACGGACTTCGACGCACTGCCGCACCGTGACCGCAACTTCGCCCGATTCGTACTGCTCCAGCCCGCCGCCCGTGACCTCTATCAGGACTGGGACCGGGTCGCGGAGGCGTTCGTCGCCAGTCTGCGCCTGGCTGCCGGACGCCATCCCGACGACCGTCTGCTGAAGGAATTCGTCGGGGAACTGTCCATCAAGGTTCCCGAGTTCTCCACATGGTGGGCCGGCCACCGCGTGGACCAGTGCGCCCACGGCACCCGGCGCCTGGTTCACCCAGTGGTCGGCGAACTCACCCTCTCCTACGAGATTCTGGCCCTGCCCGCCGACCCTGACCTGAGTATCTGCCTCTACACCGCGGAACCTGGTTCGGCCTCTGCGGAGACGCTGGGCATGCTCGCCAGCTGGAGTGCCCCGACGGGCCTACGAGGGCGCAGCTCCTCCGAGGCACCCTCAAGTTGACTTCCCAAGGTCGTCCGTAGTTTCTGCTTCCGTGTGACCTGCGGCAGCCGTCCTGCCGGTGCCGGGATGTGTTTTGCCCTCGTCTGCGCGGTGCCGGACGATGGCCGGCTCCTCTGCGGACTCCCAGGACCGCGCATGGAGTCAGGTGTCACCGCTCACGTATGCCATGCGCGGATCAGCATGCGTCGATGAATGGCGCTGGAATCGCTGCCACGAGTTCAGTACCCCTCTTGCGAGGATTCTGCTCATGCGCCTGTTGCGGCGAGTGACAGTTCCCACAGGCGCTTGGCGGCGTCCGGGTCGAGCGCGTAGGGAGCTACGCCGCCGGGAGCGGATCCGACGGCCTCGGCCGACAGCTTCTCCGCTTCGTTGTTGTCCTCGAAGTAGCGGCCGCCGATGCCCTCCAGCCGGGGGGAGGTCGCGACGAGCACGCTGGTCGCGGCGCCTTGGGCGATGGTCTTGAACCGGAACGGTGCGCCCTGGATCGATCCGAATTCTCCGGCTGCCTCGGCGGCGCGCAGCTGTGCGGCCTGGTCCGGATCCATGTAGCGCGACAGGTTCGTCGACATGATCACGCCGGGGTGGACGGCGTTGGCGGTGATCCCGTCGGTGGCCCAGCGGTTGCTCGCCTCGACCGCGAAGAGAACGTTGGCGGTCTTGGACTGCCCGTAGGCGAGCCACGGGTCGTAGGCGCGGTCGTTGAAGTTGATGTCGTCGAACTCCACGGGCGAGGCGTGGTGGCCGCGGGAGCTCAGCGACACGATCCGCGCGTTGCCGGCGGCCGCGAGCGCGTCGTGCAGGCCGAGCGCGAGCGCGAAGTGGCCGAGATGGTTGGACGCGAACTGCAGCTCCCAGCCGTCCGGTGTGCGCTCGAGTGTGGGCAGTGCCATCACGCCGGCGTTGTTGACGAGGATGTGCAGGGGCCCGGTCCAGGCGTTCGTGAAGGCGGCGATCGACGCCTGGTCGGCGAGGTCGAGCCGGCCGACATGGACGGCGTCGTTTCCGGTGGCCTTGCGGATGTCGGTCGCGGTGCGCTCGCCGGCGTCCGTGTTGCGGACCGCGAGGGTGACCGAGGCACCGGCGCCCGCGAGGGCGCGGGCGGTCTCGGCGCCGAGACCCGAGGCGGCGCCGGTGACGACCGCGTGCTTGCCGGAAAGGTCGATGCCTTCGATGACCTCGGCGGCCGTCGACTCTTCTCCGAAGGAGGTGTGGATGCGCTGGGTGGTTGTCATGACCTCAAGTCCTAGTCACTGGTCGGTTGTTCTTCCCGCACCTGAAGAGGTGAGGGAAGCGGTCCCGGCAGACCTGGTGCAGGTGCGCCGGAAAGACAGAGGGGTCGGCTCACGCCTGGTGCTCGAGTTCGAGCTTGCCGGTGTTCTTGCCGGTGAACACGCCTCGGGCGTCGTCACCTGTGCGGCTACGCACTCTTCGCGCTGACGCCGGCGAGGCGGCGCCACTGGGTGAGTGGCGGCGTCTCGCCCCCCTCGGCGGTGATGAGCTGCAGGGCCAGGTGGTCGGCGCCGGCGGTGTGGAACTCGGTCAGGCGGTCGCTGATCGCGTCGTCGGCTCCCCAGGCCACCAGGGCGTCGGCCAAGCGGTCGCTGCCGCCGCCGGTGAAGTCGTCAGCGGTGAAGCCGAGGCGTTCGAAGTTCGTGGTGTAGTTGGGCAGCCGGAAGTACAGCTCGAGGAAGTCACGTGCGATGGCACGTGCCCGGACGGGGTCGCTTTCCAGGACCACGGTGACCACGGGAGCCAGGAGCGGTCCGTCGCCCAGGACCTCCCGGGCCTGCTTGATGTATTCGGGGGTGACCATCGCGGGGTGGGCGCCGGCGGACCGGTCGCGGGCGAGACGCAGCATCTTCGGTCCGAGGGCCGCCAGGATCCGGCGGTCGGCCGGGACGGGGGTGGCCGCGTTGTCGAGGGTGTCGAGGTAGCCGACCATCGTGGAGTAGGGCCGCTGGTAGTTCTGGGCCAACTGCGCGTGGCTTGCGCCCAGGCCCAGGAGGAACCGGCCGGGGTGGGTTTCTTCCATCTCGGCTTGCTGCTCGGCCACGGTGTTGGCGTCCTCGTTCCAGATGTTGAGGATGCCGGTGGCCAGGGCGATGCGTTCAGTGGACCCGGCGAGCGCCGCGGCGTGGCGCACGCTGGTGTTGCCCCCGAGCCAGATCACGCCGAAGCCGAGTTCCTCCAACTCGGCTGCCGCGCGTCGCCGTTGCTCTTGAAGTGCCGGGTCTTCGGAGCGCAGTTCGTGGCTGAAGATTCCGAAGCGGCCCAGGGGCCGTTGCAGTTCGGTGCGAGGTGCGGAGTGCATCGTTCATTCCCCAGCCCTACGGTGCCTGGGAGGGGGCGGCCTCGTGTGTGTTCGCCGGTGTGGTCCAGCTGGCGAGCAGCCGGAGTGTCTCCGCGGAGGCGGAGCCGGGTTCGGTGGTGTAGAGCACGATGCTCTGGTCAGGGTCGGCGGGCAGAGCCAGCGTTTCGTAGGAGAGGGTGAGTTCGCCGACCACGGGGTGAACCAGGCGTTGGGTGCCGTGGGCGCACTGGTCCACGCGGTGGCCGGCCCACCAGGTGGAGAACTCGGGAACCTTGATGGACAGCTCCCCGACGAGTTCGTTCAGCAGGCGGTCGTCGGGATGGCGTCCTGAGGCCAGGCGCAGACTGGCGACGAAGGTCTCCGCGACCCGGTCCCAGTCCTGATAGAGGTCACGGGCGGCGGGGTGGAGCAGTACGAATCGGGCGAGGTTGCGGTCGCGGTGCGGCAGTGCGTCGAAGTCTGTGATCAGCTGTTTGGCCAGGTGGTTGGCGCCCAGGACGTCGCTGCGGTGGTTGATGACGACGGCCGGTGAGACGTCGTTGAGGACGTCCAGCATCTGGTGGATCGGCTGCCGCATGCGTGGTGCGCGGGCGGGGCTGCTCCGGTGGCGTCCGGGTGTCCTGGGCCGGGCGAGTTCGAAGAGGTAGCCGCGTTCGGTGTCGTCCAGGCGCAGGGCGCGGGCGACCGCCTCCAGTACCGTCTCCGAGACGTGGGGGTGCCGGCCCTGTTCGAGGCGGGCGTAGTAGTCCGTGCTCACCCCGGCCAGGTGTGCGACTTCCTCACGGCGCAGTCCCGGGACCCGGCGCGTGCCGCCGCTGAAAGCCGCCCCCGCATCCTCGGGACGCAGTCGGGCCCGCCGCGAGCGCAGGAAGTCCGCCAGTTCGCCGTTGTCGTTCATGCGGCCAGTGTGCTCCCCACAGCGGCGTGGCGGGCCGGTGAAGGTGGACCAGTCAGACCTAGGTTCAGCAGGGCGCCCTTGGAGCGTCCACGTGCATGCAAAGCGGGCCATGCTGGCTGAAAAGCGACGACCTTCTCCCGCTTCTCCCGCGAGGAAGCCGGAGGACCTCCCTGCGCCGGGCTGGAGAAAGGAGCGGCGGTCCTGCACCGGCCCGCTGTCGCCTCGAAGACCGCGCTGCCGCAGGTCAGGCCCGAGCCAGCCCTCACGCGGTCCCTTCGAACCCATCACAGGACACGCCTCCGCCCCAGCCCTGGGGCGGGCCACCCAAAGGAGATCACCATGACCGAGTTCGCGCCTGTACCCGACTTCGCCCTGGGCCCGGACATCCCGGAGTCCGGCTATGTCGTCCAGGACCTGGGCGGCGGTGCCCACTTCGTCACCCAGGGGATGATCAACACGATGTTCGTGGAGACGAAGAACGGTGTCGTCCTCGTGGACGCCTCACCGTTCCTGGGGGACAAACTGCTGGAGGCGATCGAGTCGGTCACCCCCAAGCCGGTCACCCACCTGATCTACAGCCATGCGCACGCCGACCACATCGGGGCAGCTCACCTGCTGAAGCGGGACGGCCTGAAGATCATCTCCCATGAGATCACCGGCGAGTTCATCAAGGAGGTCAAGAACGACGACCGGCGTCCCCTGCCCACCGAGACCTTCAGTGGCCGGCGCAAGGAGATGGACATCGACGGGGTGCGGTTCGTCCTCGACTACACGGGAGACTGGCATCAGGCCGGCAACCTGTTCATCCACCTGCCGGAGCTGAAGCTCATGGGAGCGATGGACAGCTTCTCTCCGAAGAGCGCGCCGTTCTTCCGCCTGTACTTCTCCGCGCACGTGCCAGCGTACTTCGACGCCATGGACCAGTTGCTGGAGTACGACTACGAGACCATCGTCACCGGCCACATGGCCCTGCCCGGTACGCCCGAGGACGTGGCCACGAACCGGGAGTACATCCGGGACCTGCGCGCCGCTGCTTCCGAAGCGCTGCGCACGGTCGACATGAAGGAAGCCTCGGCCGCCGCCAAGGTGCCGGCCAACAACAAGCAGGCGGAAATCAAGGTCTGGATGGATGCGGTCACCGCCCGCGCGGCCGAACTCATGCCGTCCTGGGAAAAGCGTCTGGGAGGAACCGACATCTTCCTCTCCGACAACCTCAACGCCACCGCGTGGAGCGTCTTCATCGACTAGGACGACGCCCTACGAATGAGGGGCGAACCGCGGTGATTGCGTTCGTCGCAGTCGACTTCGCAGAAGGGATATCGCATGTTGCCGGCGACGAAGGTGGAACAGTTGACGCAGAGCATCGACCTGGTCGTGGACGCTGTGCGCGGTGCACGGGTCGACCAGTATCACAACCCGACGCCGTGTTCGGCGTGGACGGTGAAAGACCTCGTCAATCACATCGCCATGATGCTGCTGATGACGAGAGACGCGGGCACCCGCACGGCATCGGATCCGAGCCTGCTGACCGCGAACCCGGTGCCACTCCTCGCCGGGCGGCCAGAATCCGAGTGGGCGTTGCTCCTGGCCGGCAGAGCGGAACCGGCGGCCAGGGCCTGGTCCGAACCTGCGGCGTGGGAGGGCGAGGCCGGCCTCGGCGGACCCCCCATGCCCGCGACCGCGCTCGGCGGGATCCTGATCGCCGAATTCACCGTCCACGCCTGGGACACGGCAGCAGCCACCGGACAACCGCTCGCCGTACCCGCGGCCTTGGCCCAGGCCACGTTCGCGACATACTCGCGTGAGGCACCCCGCATGCGCGGTCTCGGCCTTCTGGGTGACGAAGTACCCCAAGACGCAGACGCACCTGTGCTCGACCGCGCACTGGCCCTTACAGGCAGAAACCCCCGATGGACACCGGAGGCGCATTAGGGTCTGCCCGACAACTGAGGGGTGCGCGGCCTTCCACGCGGCGGTCACCGGCTCGATTAACGCCTCATTGTCATCTTGTGCCGGGACTTGGCCATCAGCATCAGCAGAGAGGCGCCCTGCTCACCGCTCGCCCTCCTCCGAGGGTGCATGGACTAGAAGTTCCAGGTCACCAAGGAATTCGCCAATGACGACATCGCCTGATGCAAGGTCAGACGGACGGTCTCGCATCTGGCGACCAAGGGCTTCGGCGCTGCTGAACTTGAACTCGTGATGTCGGGTGTTGTCAGGGCCGACCGCGCGCTGCCCCGTGACCGAGAACAGGGCCTGCTGCTGGATCCGATGGACCGTGCGGCTACTCTCAGCCCACCGCGGCCTCGGCCGTGGCCAAGCCAGCGCTTTGGTCTGTGAGGAGCACTCCGATGGCTCGCACCACCCCGCCACGTCCGCTCGATATCGAGACGCTGTTCCCTGAGGTGGCCGGCTATCGGAAGACGGCCGTTCGTCTGCATCCGCGCCTCGGCGATCCGAGCGCGCGGGAAAGCTCGCTCGGCGGACCCGTGCTCTGGCCGCTCTCGGAGCCCTGGCCCCACTGCGAGGACGACCACCCGCGCACGGCGTTCTCCCCTCCCGCCCAGGGACCGATCCCGCTCGTCCCGGTCCTCCAGCTCTTCGCGGCCGACGTTCCTGACCTGGCCTTCCCCAGCGCCACCGATCTGCTGCAGGTGCTGTGGTGCCCCTTCGATCACGAGGACGGTTACGTTCCCCGCCCCGAGATCTACTGGCGAGACGGCTCCCTGAGCGACCTGCAGCCGGCCAACCGACCCCGCCCGGCCGGCGCTGACAAGGACTACCTTCCGGACCCGTGCGTCCTGCACCCTGAGCGTGTCACCGACTACCCCAACTGGGACCTCCCGGACGAGGTCGCCGACGCGCTCGAAGCCAGGTTCGAACAGCTGGAGGAGGAAACCGGCTGGTCTTACTGGTCCCACCTCTCCGTGTCGGACGGCGTCAAGGTCGGCGGGTATCCGACGTGGACGCAGGAGCCCAACTGGCCGACGTGCCCGACATGCCGGGTGCGCATGGAGCATCTCCTGACGATCAGCAGCAACGAGTTCGATGGCGAGAGTTGGCGCGCGTGGCTGCCCATCGAGGACACCCCGGCCATGGGAACCATCTGGGACCTTCCATACGAACAACGCACCGAGATCCAATGCCCCCCTGGGCTCATGCTCGGCGACATGGGCGGGATCTACCTGTTCGAATGCACCAACTGCTCCGACAGGCCCTTCGCCTACCGCTCAGATTGTTCTTGACTGCGCGCTGCTTCGATCAAAGGGCCAGACTGGTGCCCACGAGGCAGCCGTCGATCACTTCGGGACGGTACTGCACCATCTTGAGCTTGCGCTTCACGGCCCGGGTGATCTGACCGAGGTCGGCCGCGGCGAGATTGCCGATGTCGCGCTTGACCAGCGACCACACGCCTTCCTGCGGGTTGAGGTCCGGGGCATAGGTGGGCAGCTGGAACACGGTGAGCCACTCGACGTTCGCGGCGATGAACTCCCGCACGCCAGCCGTCAGGTGCAGGCGGACCTTGTCCCAGACCAGCACGATCGGGCCGCCGAGTTGGATACGGGCGCGGACGATCAGGTCGCGGAGCTCGCGCCAGCCGAAGCCCTTCGGCTCGTCCCTGCGGCCCCGGTACTCGCGAAGCGCGTAGATCAGCCGGGACCGCTCGCCCGGCTTGTAGCAGGCCATGCCGGGTCTTCGAAGTTGAGCGGTGCGGTGGCGCTGAGGGACTGTCCTAGTGATACTCCGCGTGCGCGTCCATTTCTCAACGTGCACCAAGGCGATGGCTTCAAGCGGGTACTGATTACACTCGCCGACGCCGTGATCACGCGAGCCCGCAGAGTAGAGGAACACGAAGATGCAGAATCCGTTCAGGGATGGCGGTCCGCTCGAAATCGCCATGGGACTGCTCGGTCTGCTGCTCTCGATCGCTCTCTTGTGGAAGGGCATACAGATGGCCCAGAACGGGAACTCGTGGTGGTGGCCGCTGACGGCAGGCGTGATGGTCGTCCTCAGCCTGCATGGCCTCTACCGGCGCCGCCGGGCGAAACGTCAGAGCAGTCCGTAGGCACGGCGCCTCAAACTGGGTCTGCTGCGTCTCGTCGACATGTTGACTGTTCGTCACCATGGTCGAGCACGTCTTCCGGCTCATCTACGCCCGAAGGCGTGAACTGAACTCGCCGTGGCGGAAGTTGGGTTGCTTCAGGCAGGCTCTGCTGGTCCTGGCCCACCTGCGGAAGAACGAGACGTTCGCACAGGTGGGGGCCGGGTTCGGAGTGTCGGAGGCTACGGCGCGGCGGTACGTGGACGAGACACCGGAGGTCCTGGCCGCCTGGGCGCCAGGACTGTACGAGGCACTGGTGGGCCTGGGCGAGGGCGACTTCGTCATCGTCGACGGGATGCTGATTCCCACCGACCGCATCCGTGCCGACGAGCCGTACTACTCGCAGAAGCACAAGAAGCACGGCCTGAACGTCCAGGTCATTGCGACGCCGGACGGCACGCGACTGTGGTTCTAACGGGCAACGCCGGGGCGGACCCACGACCTGACCGCCGCCCGCGCCCACGGCATCGTCCAAGCCTGCCTGACCCGGCAGATCCTCATCCTGGCCGACCGTGCCTACCAGGGTGCCGGCGCCACCGTCCGCACCCCCTACTACGTCGACCGCGAACTGCCTGATCACTACCAGCAGTACAACCGCGACCATGCCCGTCTGCGCGCATCCGGCGAACGCGCCTTCGCCAGCTAAAATCCTGGCGCCTGCTCCGTAGAGCACGCTGTTCAACCAATCGCCTCGGCCGCATCGTCCATGCCGTCCATACCCTCCTGATCTGCACGAACTCAGGATGAAAGAGGCTCAGTTAGCCATTGATTGCTTCAGCTTGCCGCTCCGTGCTCAGCCCCGAACCCAGGACGTGCCTGCCGAGCCGTGCGGCATGATTGGGACCATGCGTAGAGGGGTGGGCAGGGGGCTCCGCCGATTGTGGCCGTGGCGCAGACGCGACGAGTCGGCGCTCTCCGAGATCGAGGCCGAGATCACGGCCTTCGGTGAGGCTCTGGACGTCCATTCCTTCAGCCCTGGCCAGTCCGGCGCCACCGATGAGATGCGGGCCGAGCTGGCACGTGCTCTCGACGCGTACGACCAGGGAAAGCGGGACGTCGCCGGCGATCGGATGCGGGGGGACACGCTCGATGTGCTGCGCGTGCTGGACGAGGGCAGGCACGCGCTGGCCTGTCTGGATGCCCTGGTCGCCGGCCGACCTCTGCCGGATCACATGCCGCTGTGCTTTTTCGACGCCCGGCACGGTGGGGCCGCCCGGAAGGTCAGTTGGACGCCTCCCGAGGGGGCCGCCCGCATCATTGCCGTATGCGCAGCGGACGCGGTCCGCCTGGCCGAAAACCCGAGCCCCAGCACTCCGAGACAGCCTGGACCAGGCAGCAGAGTCCGCACACAGCCACGCGAGGCCAAGCCTCGCCCGACGACGCCGACGCGTGTCCCCCAGCCCCAGGTCAGCGGGAAGGGAGGCAGTGGCGAGCAGACCCATCAGCTGAAAATGCCGTCGTACCGCCCGGCCGTGATGGTCTTCTCGACCGATGGGCATGCACGGGTCCACCTACGGTTCGAGGGCGGCAGGAAGGGACGTTCCTCACGCCTGTACCGGCTGTCCGGCGACGGCACTCCCATCACCGCCCGGATTCCGCTGCCGGAAGGGAACAAGGCAATCGCCTTCCGCGTGTTCGCCGCCGTCGAGCGGGAGGCGTGGACGGCAACTGCGGCCCCGCTGCGAGAAGTCCCGCGCTTCCACGACGAGATCAACGGGACCGGATCGGATGTCGTGCACTATCGAGGGGAACCGGGCCCGGGCGTCCTGCAGTACGCGGGGCCGAGCCTGATCCGGTTGGAGGCGCTGGACGACCGCCTCGCCTACTGGGTGACGGTGACCGAGGGTCCCGCTGGGGAGCATACGTTCCAGTGGCCGGGCCGCGGCTACTACCAGGTGCGCTCGGCCGGAGCATGGAGCCTGTCCGCTACGTAACGAAGCGCGGACCGCTGGGGTCGAACCGGGATCGGTCCGGCTCCCGAGCCCTGCGGCAGACGCGAATCGAGGCGCACACCCCAGCCCTGTCCGGTGGGTAGCGGGCCTTGAGGACGGCGGACTGCAGGGCGGGTACGGCGAAGGCCACCGCGTGGGCGCGGCAGAAGCCGTACGCACCGAAGGAGGCGACCGTCTCCCACACCTCGTCAAGCGCGCTGTTGCTGTAGCCGCGGTGGGCGGCCGTGCGCCGGAACCAGACCTCGCCGGCGCGGCTGACGATTCTCCGCGCGCTGGAACAATGACGATCACTGACGGTGACCGCATCTGGGGCCGTCACCGTCCGTGCGACCGAGACCGAGACCGAGCCGGCAGGCTTACCCCCGCAGGGACGGGTGCACGCCCCTCGTTAGGGTGATGGCATGTACACGCGGGGACGCAGACTCAGATTCACAGCGGTGGCAGCCATGGTCGTACTGGCCCTGACCGGTTTCTCGTCGGGCCGAAGCCACGGAAGCCGCAGCGATCACAGCAGTGACGGCGGCGGTTGCAGCAGTTCCCGCCAGGACCACGACGGTTCCACCCCGGTGTCGGCGTCGGGCGACGGTGAAACGCACACCGGCAAGCCGTCCAGCGGCGCGACATACCGTTCGCAGCCCACCCACCGTTCCACCTCCACGACGTCCCCCTCCGCGTCGACTTCCCGGCCGCTGAAGAACGGCACCGCGGTGCTCGTGCGCTGTGCGAGCGCGGACGACCCCTACGCCACCGTCGAGGTCAGCAATCCGAACGCACGCGAAGTTGTTTTCACCGCAAAGATCAGCTTCAAGGACAGGAACGGCTTCACCCTCATCGACACCACCAACCAGGTATCGGTGCCCGCAAAGAGCAGAAAGACCCTCCGGGTGGCCGTCTCCGGTGCGGGAGGATCCCTCGACGAGGTCGATCACTGCGAGGTCCATCCGACCGCCACCGCCGACTGGTGACGGCCCGCCGGACTCACGCCGCCCGATAACCGCCCGGACCCCGGGTCGGCGCCGACAGCGAACCGGGCTGCGAACGGTCCCGACCGCCGGTGCCCGCGAGCAGCGACAGGACCACGATCCTGTAGTACGTCACCGACCCCGCGCGCCCGACGCTCGCCGGCGCCGGCCACCAGACGCTCCGGACGGGCAGTGCGCTCGACCGGGACGGGCGCCCTGTCATCGTTCACGTGATGCTCTTGTGGAACCGGCGCCCGATCAGCGTCCTGATTCGCTCCAGCGTCCACGTCTGGTCCGGCCAGCCGTGCGCGACCGGCCCCTTGGCGAACTCCTGCTCCAGCACCACGAACAGGGCCTCGCTCAGTTTGGGCCGTGAGACGGGCCCGGCAGACCGCAGCCCCTGAGTGTCGGCGTCCTGCCAGGCCCGGCGCCAGCACCGCACCGAGTGCACACTCATCCGTAAGTCCTTGGCGGCCTCGGTGTTGGAGGCACCGGCAGCCAATCGCTCCGCGGTGCTGTGCGTGCGGGGTGTCCGAGGTGTCGGTTCGTCAGTCGTCGACCGAGGGCAAGGGTGCCGGAGGTCCGGTGGAAGTCCCCGGACCGCACTCGGCTGGGTGCGGCCGAGGAGCTACTGCCGCCGCTGGTCTACCGGACCTTCGCATGGGCGCGCATCTGTTCGGCCAGCCGTCCGAGTTCGGCGACCGTTGCCTGGGAGGCGTTGCTGAGCCCGCTGTTTACGGCGGTCGGGCTGCGCAGGAAGCGACGCAGCAGGGCCACGAGCAGCCCTTCCGGCAGGGTCTGCAGTGCAGCGAACGCGCGGGGGACCGGCGACGTCGGCATGGCGGCCAGGTTCTGCCGTACGAGGTGGAGCATGCCGCGGACCGCGTCGGGGTCGTCGGCCAGCGCCACCGGGCCGCCCGCCGCGTGCACCGCCTGCCCGAGTGGCACCTCGAACGCGGCGTGTGTCTTGAGCCAGGCATCCATCCGCGGCTCGGCCTTGGCGTTGATCCCGGCGGTGCGGAACTCCCGGACGATCCGTTCCAGTCGCGGGGTGGTCAGGCCGTCGGGTTCGCCGATCGGCATCGGGACCCGGCTGGTCATGAAGGTGGTAGCGCGGGGGCGGACCACGTCGCCGTCCATCGTGCCGGCGGTCGGAGCCGGGGGGAAGCCGAGCAGTACTCGCTCGTGGCCGATCGCCTCGCCCAACGGCTTCGCGCCGGCCGCCCAGTTGTGCAGGAACAGCACGTCGCCTTCGAGGCCGGCGAGCGACTCCAGCGCCGCGTCGACCTGATGGGTGCGCACGAGGACGGCGGTCAGGTCGTACCCGCCTGCCGGGTGCTCGACCACCGGTACCGGTACCCGCCTGACGGCAGTGCCGTCTCCTTCGGCGAGCTGCACGCCGTGCCGGCGGAGGGAGGCCAGGCGCTCGCCCCGGGCGAGGAGCGAGACGTCGAGCCCGGCTTCGTGCAGGCGGGCGGAGAACAGGCTGCCGCAGACCCCGGCGCCGTACACGAGCAGTTTCATGACAGCCTCTTCCACCCTGAGTCAAACGTTCGTTTCAATCGAACGTCTGTATAGTACGGCACATGGCGCTACCCAATACTCGGACCAAGATCCTCGACGCAGCGGAACACCTCTTCGCCGAGCACGGTTACAGCGGCACCTCGGTCCGGGCGGTCACCGACCTTGCCGGAGCGAACCTGGCGGCCGTCGGCTATCACTTCGGCTCGAAGGCGGAACTCCTGGCCGCGGTCGCCCGCCGCGTGACCGAGCCGATCACCGCCGCCCAGAGCGCCGGGCTCGACGAACTGCTCGCCCGGACTCCGGACCCGCCGGTCGCCGATCTGGTGGAAGCATTCGCAGGGCCGCTCTTCGACGAGATGCCCGCCGGCAGTGAGAGCGGAGCCCGGACGTCCCGGCTGTTCGTGACGATCCTCAGCGACCCGGCCGAGGAGGCGCGCAGCTGGACCGGCCCGGAAGAGGACACGGTCCGTGAGCGCTACCTGGCGGCTTTCGCGCGCGCACTGCCCGGCCTTGCCCCAGAGGAGCTGTTGTTCCGGATGCGGGGGATCTTCGCCGTGACGGCCGTGGACCGCGTCGAGGTCTACCACCGGCCGTCCCCTGGCTGCCCGACGGTGACGGCGGGCGAGGAGGCCCGGCGCTGGGCGATCACGTTCCTGACGGCAGCAATGAGCGCACCACCGACCCGGGCCCGTCGGTAGAGGACCAGGCCGAGCGCGCCGAGTTGGTCCTCCATCCCGTCGCGGTACGCCTGGTGGCTGGTGCCGCGCTTGCTGTGGCACACGTCCCTCGCCAGCTTGTGGCGGGACTCCTGCACGGTGAGGTGGTCCTATGCCCGCGCTCGGCATTCGATCACAGAGATCTGAACCAGGTGGGGCCGGCGATCAAGAGCACTCAGCCAGGTCGGTATCTCAACAGGGAGAGCCGGTCGTCGCACTCCGCCATCAATATTCCGTGAGGTTGTCGTCAAGTCCCCGTCACCCGTAGGGATTGCTGCCGCACCACGATGTGCCATGACCCGTGTGCCTGCCGTAGCGTTCTGGCACTGTGCCTGCCCGGGGGAGTGTGGCGGGCCGTACCGGGGAGAGGACGGCGTCGGGGTGGTCGGGGATGAGCAGGAGTGGGGTGCGCGGGCGGTCTGCCGGCGTATTGATCCGGACGAACTGTTCGTCGAGGGAGCGGCCCAGAACCAGGCGAAAGCCGTGTGCGCCGGCTGTCCGGTGCGCACCGAGTGCCTCGCGTACGCCCTCGACCGCCGCATCGAGCACGGCATCTGGGGTGGGATGACCGAGCGGGAGAGGCGCGCGCTCCTGCGCCGCCGGCCGACGGTGGCATCCTGGAGGATGTTGCTGGAGACCGCGCGTGCCGAGTTCGGTCGGCAGGACGCGGGCGATCAGGAGCCGGGCGAAGGCTTCTCGCAGGCGGGCTGAGCCTGTTGGCCCCCGAACTGATGCGGTGCGCGGGTGCCGGTCTGTCCCACCGGTAGAGCGGCCCAGAGTCGTGTCCAACGATCCGGAAACTTCGGTCAAGCACTGAGAAGATCGCGGGCTGGACGTCCGCGTCAATCATCGGGCGCGAACGGTTCGGAACTGCCGTCTGGGGGATGTTCGATACCCGCCTGCAGACTCTGCTCGGCGCCTCTCCCCGTGAGGCCTCCTGGCACCAGTACCCGACGCTTCTCCGGAATCCGAACGCAGTGGAGAGCACGGACCTGGACTACAAGGGCACGCAGTACGAGCGGAAACCGGAGTGGCAGGCTGAACTGGCCAAGGACGTCGCTGCCCTGGCCAACGCGGCCGGGGGACGCTGATCCTCGGTCTGGAGGAGGACCGGGCCACGTCCATACTGGTCAGTGCCAACCCGGAGCCGTTGACCGACCAGCTCCGCAAGAACTACCGCGAGGCCCTGGCCTGGCGCATGGAACCGCCGGCCGACTGTGACATCACGTTCATAGCAGAGGACCCGGAAGCGCCGGCGCCTCGCGGGCTTGTCGTGATTTCGGTACCGCCCAGCGCCCGTGGCCCACACGCGGTCACCGGTCTCGAGGACGCCCGTGACGGAACCCTGCGCTTTCCCTACCGCAACGACAACACCACCTCCTACGTGTTCAGGTCCTTCGGCGTCGGACCGCGTCGCTTTATCGCCTCGACCGCGGAGTCTCGCAGCCGTCATGTCGCGCACTTCCACGCCGACGGCACATCGGCGTGGGTCACCGAAGGTCCGCAGGTCGGCGCATTCGGCGCCGGCGACGAGGCACGGCCGGACGCCGTCCGGAGCTGGAACAGTGACCTCGTGGTGATGAACGTCCGTCTTCAGCGACAGCGAGGAGCAGTACGCCACCGGCAAGGCCGGCTTCCTCCTGGAGGCGGCAAACGACGGAAGCCTGCTCGTGCAGGGCGCTGCCGCGCTGCTGGCGGCTACCTGTCTCGCCGTGGTTGCGGCCAGACGCCGACACCTCCTCGGACCGCTCCTTCTGCCATACCTTCGGCCGGGGCTTGGGCAACACCAGATGGTCCCCGGCTGGCCGTACTCGATCGTCGCGGCGCTGGAGACCGGCCGGACCTCGTGGACCGTTGCTGGACGCGATCCGGCTGGAGCGCGCTACGACGTCGGACGAGTCCTCGCCACCGGCGAGTCCTGCACCCGACCCGCGCACCACAAGCAAGGAACCAAGCGCCGGCGCACTGGCGAGACGACCCGTCCGACGCCTAATCCGGGGCGCGAGACGGCCCCCGGACCTGGCATGCTGGCCCCGTGAACAACAAGCGCAGAAAGGACGATGCCGCGTAATCGGCCGTCCCGAGTTCGCGCCGCCGGACGTCACCCGAGGCGGCAGACGCACGAAACACCAACACCTGGGTTGCCGCGTGGCTCCGGCAAGCTTGCCGGAGCGGTTTCCCGCCTCGAGCACGCTCGGCTCTGGCCTGGGGCGATAGCCCAGGCCTTGCAGCAGTGGTCACGAACAGCCCACCGTCCCAGTCGTGCTCTCTCCGGCGGTTGCGGTTGCCCTTTGTGCAACCCCTTCTACACAACGGACGAGCGGGGAGTTCTGGAAGCGGCAATGCACGCTCTTCCGCCGCAGGCGGCGCGTGAGCTGCGGCGTCTGGTGAAACCGCTCGACGACCTCTACATCGCCAGAACTTGGCCCGACCCCTTCGCCTCGCCCGACGACGGATGGTGGGCAAGACGCTGTTGGGGATAGACCTGCGTCGATCGCTGCCCCAGCACCGTTGCCTGCCCAGCGGAGTCGTCAAGCGGCATCCTGAGCTTGTTCTTAGACCTCGGTCCGGCCATGGCGGGCTTGAGCGTGAGCAGTCGAATTGGGATGCGCCGTTCCGCAAGGCAGTTGCATACTCACCGCATGGCCTTGTTCTCTGCGCGGTTCCGGGATCCACGCAGTACCGAGTACGACTTCATCAGCTTGATCATCGTGCGGTGTCCTGGTTGCGAGAAGGCCGCTCGTGTCGTTCCGGCGCCCGAGGATTCTGATCCCGGGTGTCGGATCCTGTTCAGGCCGCGACGTCTGGTCTGTCGTGGCTGCGGACTGTCTCGAGTGTGGAGCGGCCGTCGTGTCGCGCTCCCTGCCGGCACAGCTCAACCCGCGACGGATCCGTACTTCGGTATGCCATTGTGGCTCCAGGTTGAGACCCGGCACGGGTGGTTGTGGGCGTACAACCTCGAACATCTCGACTTGATCCGTCGTTTCGTCCAGGCACCGCTGCGGGAACGAGCGCCCTGGTACGACACCGGGCAGAAGATGACGTTGGTGGCCCGGCTGCCGGCATGGATCAAGCGGGCGAAGAACCGGGACGAGATCCTGCATGCCGTCAGCCGCATCCAGGCCTCACTGGTTGCCGCCTGACCTGCTCACCGGCGTTCAAACGAGACGGCTGGGCCGGCGGATGTCCGGTCGAGCAGCGGTTCCCAACTGCGTGGGCACAACTCACAGGGGTCAGACATCAGCACGATCTTCAACCATGTCTCCTCTGGGTGGGGGAAGGCGAGGTCGCGTCGCACGACAGGCTCGAGTCTGTGCTGGCTGTCACGCCAATGCTTCTGTCGTCGTCGTGTCCGGTGTGCCGGGGGCGAAGCGAGTGAAGTGTGCGGACGTGTGATCGATGGGCAGGTCGGGTCGCCATGCGGTGAGGATCTGATCGCTGCACACGAACAGTCCGTCGGGAAGCTGATCGAGGGGGTGCCACGCCCAGTCGCCGACGCTCTCGTCCGGCTGCGTGGCCGGCTGTCCCCGCCAGGCGTGGACGAGCGCGCCGACGGTGACCCGCAGGACACCTTCGATGTGGTCGACGAGCGTTCCCAGGAGCCTGACGTCGGTGGGGCGCGCGATCAGACCGGTCTCCTCGCCGAGTTCGCGGATCACCGCGGCTTCGAAGGATTCCCCGGCTTCCACGGTCCCGCCCGGCAGTTCGAGGGTGCCGTGCCGGTGTCGGCCCAACAGGACGCCCTGCTCGCTGAGGAGGATCGCTCCGACCCCGACGGCGGCGTGCGGAGTTGGCGCTTTGGTGCTGCGAGGTCGGCTGGAGATCCGTTTCGGCCGGTCGGGCAGGCGGCGGGCGCGGATGAGCTGCTGGACTACAGCGGCGCTCCCGTCGGGGTGGGGCAGCAGGTCGATGGCCTCGACACGGAAGCCGTACTCGGTGAGAAGGTCCTCCCACAACTGCGGTGCCAGGACCCACATCTGGGTCGGCAGGGGCGGATCGTCGCGCAGCAGGATCAACTGCTCGCGTGGCGCCACCTCCGTGGACGGACCGCGGCCGTGCAGGTCGGTGTGCAGGAGCGAGAGAATCAACGGGGCGCCGGGACGCAGTCCTTCGCGCAGCGCCGGCAGCGAACGGTGCGGGTCGATGAACCCCAGTGTCCCGATCGCGTACGCGGCGTCGAACGGCTCGGCCCCGGCCAGGTACTCGGCCACATTTCCTTGGGCGAAGTCCACACCCTCAACGTTCGCGTGCGTGGAGACGGCGCGTTCGTGCTGGGTCGGGGACAGTTCGATTCCGGTGACGCGAGCGCCGTGAGCCTGTGCGAGATGGACGGCGTGGTGGCCGGCCCCGGAGCCGATGTCCAGGACGCGGCGGCCGGTGATGGCACCGAGGATTTCAGCTCCCGGTCCGTCCCCCTCCCAGGGCGTCCAGGACATCTGGTCGGGAATGGGCGGCGTGTAGGCGCGGGCCAGTTGGCGCTGGCCGTAGACGTTCCAGGCTCGGGTGTTGATGTCCTCGACGGTCACGATGCCTCCTGGGTGGGCGTGCTGCGGTTCAGGTGTGCGCGATGAGGTAGGCGGGGCCTTCCCCGCGCCGGGCTCGTTCGACGGCGTCGAGACGGGCGAAGTCGCGCGGCGCCATCAGCTCCTGCCAGGCGGCGAGGTCGTGGACGGCCCACATGTCGTGTTCGGCGGGATCGAGTCGGATCCGGCCGAGCTGGTCCGCGGTCAGCCGCCCGCCGTCGAAGACGAGACCCACCCTGTTCAGCGGCAGGCGGAGCCCGGCGTGCAGGAAGTACGTCAGGAGCAGCCTCGGCGTCTCCAGGCCGAGTTCCAGACCGGTCTCTTCGACCGCTTCGCGCCGGGCGGTCTGGAGCGGGTCCTCTCCTTGGGCATCCAGGTTTCCGCCCGGAAACTGCCAGGGCCGCGAGCCGTAGACCGAGCGCAGCTGGACCGGCCGGTCCTGCTCGTCCCGTACGTACAGGCAGCCGTACACCGTGTGGTGGGGAATGGTCTGCGCGTACTGCGTGGGTGTCATCGGCATGGGGTGGCCGGGCCTGGCTGGGCGGTGGTCGAACTCGAAGGCGAGGGCGCCGAGCGCCTCCTTGGCCGTCGGGTAGATGCCGCGAAGGCTGGGCAGCAGGTCCCCTGGTGATCCGTCCGGGTCGATCCGGGCGGCATCCTCCGCGCTGAGCAGGTCCTCGAAGGAGGCGTACGGGGTGATCCGCTTCACGATGATGTCGAGTTCCCGATCGCTGTCCCGGTCGTGGAAGACGATGGCGTCCCCCACCTCGACGGCTTTCTTCTCCTGGGTGGCGGCGCGGACTTCGATCGTCTTGCGTCCCGACTCGACCTGCCCGTAGTAGCGGCCCATGAGGCGGAAGTGATGCTGCCGCGGCGCGGCTTGATCCTCGTTCTGTGTGCGGGCCCCTTCGGCGTTGCCGCGGTCCTCTTCGTCCTGTGTGGTGTACATGAAGCACGCCCTTCTCGGTAGCGGTGGTCGCGGCGGCGGGGGAGCGGATCGGCCGATGGCGCTGCCGCGTGCCGGTCGTGATGGATCCGTGTTAGGTCCACCCCATGGAGACGTAGAAGGTGCCGCGGGAGATGGCCTCCAGGGCGATGCGGGTGTAGTCGACGATGGGCTCGGGCAGGGCGTCCAGCGGCCACCAGCGCCACTCGGTGCAGTGCTCCGGTTCGCGTACGACGGGTTCGCCCTCCCAGCGGGAGGGGGCGAAGAACAACTGGATCCGCGGGATCGGGCTGTCGGGGTCGAGCAGGTCGAGAACGTGGACGAATGCCAGGTCGTCCTCCGGGATGCGCAGTCCGGTCTCTTCCTCCGTTTCCCGGACCATGCAGGTGACGGCGGATTCCGTGTCTTCGCGGTGGCCGGCGGGGAGGTGCCAGGTGGAGGGAGCGAAGGCACTGCTCGGGTGGCGTTTGCCCAGGAGGACGGCGCCGTCGCGGATGAGGACGAGGTGGGCGCCGATGATGCTGCGGCTGCGTCGGTCGCGCGGTTCCAGGACTTCGAGCACCGGCAGCGGGTCCTGTCCGCTCACGGGATGTTGCGCGGTGTGGTGGGCGTGCAGGACGGCGGCAGCGCCGGGGTCCATGGTCATCTCGGCGATCTCGTCGATGCGGGTCCAGCGCACCTGGATGCCCTCGTGCAGTTCGATCTCGTGCGCGGGGGTGTTGAGGGTGCCGTGGTAGACGCGCACCCGGTTGTGGAAGGTGCCGTCCGCGTCGCGGGTGTCGAGCGTGACGAAGCCGGTGAGGTCGGAGATGGCAAGCCCGATCTCCTCGTCGAGTTCACGGACGATGCTCTCGTCGCAGGTCTCGCCCTTCTCGGTGTTGCCGCCGAGCAGCGCCCAGTGCCCTGGGCGCCAGATCGGCTTGTTCGCCGAGCGGAGGTGGAGCAGGTAGCGGCCTTGGTCGTCGGTGAGCAGGGCAGCGGTGCCGGGAACGATCGGCCAGTCGACGGTGATGCGGGTGTGTTTCTTGTCGAACACGTGCGGCTGGTGGGCTGTTGCCACCGGGGTGGGGCCGGCCGTCGGGTGGGCGGTGATGCGGGGGCAGAGGGCGCCGCGGTGGTTGCGCTGCCAGTGCCGGACCTGTTCGGCCATGTCCTGCGCGACGAGGTGGCCGTGGGAGCCGTAACCGTGGACCACGAGTTCATACAGACTGGTGCCGTCGTCTCCGTCGCCAATGCGCTCGGTGGCCAGCCGAGCCAGGGAGGTGCCGCGGACGATTGCGGCGGCAGGCCTGTGCTGGGGTGGCGGGTTGAGGACCGCATGGTCGTCGGGGTCGACGGCGAGGCGGCAGAATCCGGGCAGTGCGCCGGCGAGGTAGAGGAGGAGGGCGTCGAAGGGTTCTTGTCCACCAACGGTGATGCGGGTGCGGGTGACGGAGGGCTCGCGGGTGAATGCGGGCGCGAGGTGGTCGACGTCCGGAGGGACGCCGTCCTCCCAGGAGAGGTGGACGCCGGCGCCTGGGATGGTGCGTCGGTTTGCGCTGCAGGCGCCGTCGCCCTGCATGGCGACGAAGCCGCAGACGATGAGCGGTTCGTCGCTGTGCAGGGCTCCGTCGCGCTTGGTGAAGCCGATGGCCCAGGTGTACTGGTGCAGGCGCAGCGGGGCGACGAGACGGCCGCCCTCGGCGAGGGCGTGGATCCAGGGCAGGTCCCAGGTGTCGACGGTGACGACGATGGCGTCGAAGCCGCCGTCGGGAACCACGTCAGTGGGCAGGTGTTCGGCGTCTGCGGTGGCCACGCGAATGTGGTCGTATCCGGCCTGTGTCAGGAAGCGGGTGGCGCGTTCGGTGACGGCCGGGTCGATGTCGAGGGTGGTGACGTGACCGGTCGGGCCGGCGAGTTCGGCGATCAGGGCGGCGTTGTAGCCGCCGGAGCCGATCTCCAGAACGCGGTGGCCGGGCCGGATGCGGGCGGCTTCGAGCATGTCGGCCTGCAGCCAGGGCGCGGAGATGGAGCTGGTGATGCGGCCGTCGTCGCTGTGGAGGGTGGCGACGATGTCGTTGGCGTACGCCGCGGGGAGGGGTACTTCGGGGGCGAAGGCATGCCGCGGCACGGTGCGCAGGGCGTGGTCGACCGCGGGGGTGCGGACGTGTCCGGCAGCCGCGAGTCGGTCGGCCAGCTGGTGGCGCAGGGCGGTGGCCCCGGCGAAGCCTGCGGTGGGGGGCGTGGTCACGGCGGGCCTTTCGGTCGAGCGGGTCATACCTGATCCGAGACGGCGGGCGCAGCAGGGTTCGGGATGTTCGCGGGCGGGGCGTACTGGGCGGCCTGGGCGTCGAACATGGCTGCGTACCGGCCGCGGGCGGCGATGAGTTCGTCGTGGGTGCCGTGCTCGGCGAGGTGCCCGTTGTTGAGGACGTAGATGCGGTCGGCGTGGCGGACGCCGGACATGCGGTGGGTGACCAGCACGACGGCCCGGTTCGGCGCGGCCAGGCCGCGGATGCGGTCGAAGGCTTCGATCTCGGCTTCGGGATCAAGGGCGGACGTCGGCTCGTCCACGATGAGGATGCCGTCCCCCTGCGATGTTGAACTACGCCAGTGCGTGCGGGCCAGACCCACTTTCTGCCATTCGCCGCCGGACAGTTCGATGGCACCGCGGAACATGCGGGCGAGCAGACTGCGCAGGCCGTCGGGGAGTTTGGTGATCACGGGACCGGCGGCTGCGTAATCGACCGACGGCTCGAGATCCTCATCTGTTGCGGGGTGAGCGGGGCGACCGAGGCGAATGTTCATCGCGGCGGTCACGGGCCAGCGCTGGAAGTCCTGGGTGAGCAGGGAGACGCGCTCGAAGACCTGAGCGCGGTCGAGGCCGGTGAGGTCCGCCTCGCCCCAGCGCAGAGTGCCTGTATCGGGCAGCAGCATGCCCGAGAGGATCTTCATCAGGGTGCTCTTGCCGGAGCCGTTCTCGCCCACCACCGCGGTGACCGACCCCATCGGCAGCGTCAGCGAGACCCTGTCCAGGGCCACGGTGTCCCGGTCGGGATAGCGGTAGGTGACCTCGTCCAGGACGATCTCCCTGACCCGCTCCGGTACAGGTGCACCGCCGGCGGGCAATGTCCGCTGGGCGGCCTGGGTGAGGAACCGGCCGTGATCGCGGACGTAGAGGCTCTCCTCGTGCAGCTGGTTGATGTTCATGACCAGGGCGCCCAGGCTCGCCGAGCCGGTACGCACGGCGATGACAGCGGTCCCCGCGACGGCGAGGCTCATATGACCGGCCAGGATCAGCCAGAACATGGCCCCGTACGTTGCGGCCATCGCCAGTCCGGACAGTGCGGAGGCTACCCACTCGGTCAGGGCTTTGCTGGAGGCGAGGCGTTCTTGTTCGGCCTCGGCGCTCTCCGCCATGCGCTCGTAGCGGCTGAGGAGGAAGGCGCCGACGGCGTGCAGGCGGACCTCCTGGGCGGCGGTGCGTTCGGTGAGCAGATTGCCGATCAGGCGGCTGGCCCGCACGTGCTCGATCCAGCTCATCACCGACACATACCGTTCCTGGGCAACCCGCATGGCGCCCCAGCCGCGCGGGGCGGCGATGAGAATCAGCAGGGGCAGCAGCACGGGGTGCAGAACGAGAAGGACGCCGGCGGTGGTGACCAGGGAGATGAGTCCGTTCAGCGCGGCTACGCAGGCGCTGATCATGCGGCGGGCCGAGCCGGGGCCGTGCTGTGCGATGTCCACGAGCCGCCGGAAGTCGGGGTCGTCGATGGCTTCCAGTTCGACGCCCGCTGCGGCGGCCAGGTACTGGGTGGTGGCGATCCGCTCGACCTTGGGCTCCAGGCGCCCGGCCCGGGAGGTGGACCACGCCGACAGGGCGGAGTTGACGACGCCGATGCCGGCGGCGGCCAGCAGGCCGGGTAACAGGGCATGCAGCCGTTCGGCGGCGCTGCCGGTTGCGGCGAGCAGCGCGTGCATGACGGCGTTGACGGCGAGCAGGCCGGCTGCTGCGGCGATGCCCTGGCCGATCTCGCTGACTCCGACGGAGAGCAGGGCACGCCGGTCCGCCTGCCACGCCATGCGCAGCGTGGCGCCGACGAGCGCGGGCATGGAACGCAGCGCGGACATCATGGTCAAGTCCAAGGTCGAGTGCTCGTGCGTGGACCAACCCATGTCGTAGCGCAGGGGTCCGCCGAACAGCTCATGTTCGGCGTCGGAGACCTGCGGGTCGACCATCGTGACCGGGCCGAAGAACCTCTTCACCTGGAGCCTCCCGTAGACCAGTTCAGTGCCCGGTGGGACGGGCCGTGGGTGAGCATGTGGAAGATCGCGGCGGTGCAGGGACGGCAGGTTGGCGGGGGCCTTTCCAAGCCCGTGGAGTTGACGCGGTGGTGCGAGGCTTCCCACACACCGTCCAAGCGGCCGGCACGCTCGGCACCCAGGGGGCGAGAGCGGACGGGAGACGAGTGGGTTGCGTCATGCCAGACACGTCGTGATCGGTCGTGACCCGTCGGCGAGCAGGGAGTTGCGGCCGGGGCGGAGAGAGGGCTGGTGCCCGAGGAGGCGGCGGTCTCTTCGAACGCGGGATGAACCAACGCAGGACGGCGTACGAGATGCATGGGGACTCCTCGGAGCAAGATGCGGACGAGTGATCGGGTAACGGGGGTTTCGGTGTCGCTGTAACGGGTGGAGGAGGACGAAATCTGGAACTTGAATTCGAATACCGTGCCCTCCCCTTATGTGGTCGTGCGTGGCGGTCCGTGATGCTGTGTTCGATCACTCGTGTGGGTTGGGGTACCTCCTCCGGGTGATTGCCTGATAGCGCCTTGTTGCCCCGCAGGAGTCGCCTCAGTTCGGCTTCGCCGCGCCCCGTGTTCGTCAGCCCCGACGGCCGGTGACGGGCCGGAAGTCGTACAAGCAGATTTGGACAACGTCGTGCCGTTGGGTGAGGAGGCTCGCCGTGGTGAGTTTGTCCGCCGGCACGGCTTGTCTTCGTCGAGGCGGGCATCGGCTGCAGACTTCTGCGAACAAGACCAGACTTCGTTCGGTGCCGGCCGACTACCGCCATCAGTTCAGCGGAATGACAGGCCTGACGAGGGTGCCGCGGGTATGGGGGCGCTTCGCGACGAAGTCGCCCTGTTCGGGGTCGCGATAGGAGTTCGCCGGAATCAACCATTTGGCGAACCAGGGTTCGCCGCCGCATTCGGTGCCTCCGCCGTCGGCGCCACGGACTTCGCGCGGGTCGGCGGTCAGCTCCCACTTGTAGGAGTTCTGAGCCATGTGCAGTCCTGACAGCATCGGCGATGCCGCGACAACGGGGACGCAGTCGGGCATGACCAAGGTGTTGTCGTCCTCGAGCCATCGGGTCGGCATACGGTCGCCCCAGGGGAACAGGCTTCGTGCGCCGAACGCGTAGGCGTGTTCCCATTCGTTGGGAGTGGGCAGGCGTCGGCCGGTCCGTGCCAGCTCATCGGTGATCGTGTCGTAGGTGGTGTGGGCCGTGAGCGACGCCGAAGTGGGGTTTCCGTCTGGGTCGAAGCGGACGCGACCGTGGGTTGCCGTATCGGTTTCGGGCAGGATGAGATCGTCGATGGGTTCCTGGAATCCCGGCTTCCACCGCTGGATGAGCGCGGTGATGATCGGGTGGTCGAGGGGAGCCTCACTCACGCCGGCCTCATCAGCGTGCGTAGCAGCGAGGAACGCCTTCACATGCGCAGTACGGGGGCGCGAGGTGATCGCGGCGATGTGCGCGCGGATCTCCTCGACGGTGTTGTCGGTGTGGCGGGCGCGGGCCTCAGCACGGTCATCCGACTCGTGGTCGGCGTACTCGGGAAACGGGTCCAACGCCCGGTGGCTACCGAGGTAGGACAGAACCTCTTCGTCGGTCGGTGTCCAGGATTCGGGGTCGAAGCCGAGCTGGGTGTCTCCGCCGGGGACGAAGGCAAATGGTCTCCCGCCGACCTCGACGATCGCGTTGTAGGCGGTTCGTCGGGCGTACTTGTGGACGTGGACGGACACGACGGCACCGCCCACCTCTCGAGCGGTTGCCTCGGCGCTGGCTGCGGCCGCCTTCTGGTCGAACTGGAGCCACTCGTCGAGGGTGATATCGGCAGTCGACATGCCGCGGAGTATGCCGGAACCGACTGACAGCCGAGATGGCGAGTGGAGCGGGGGAGTGGACGATCAAGGCGGTCCTGACTGTGCTCGTCCAGAGGATTACCCTTGTGGAGGCCGCTCGCCAGAGCTTCAGGCCGAGAAGGCCTCGATCAGTTGGCTGCACGAGGTGAAGGGCGATCTGGCGAAGCAGGTCTTCGACGGGGTCACCAACCTGCTGAACCTCGAAGCGGACCTGCTGTTCGTCGACGTCACCAGCACTCGCTTTCTGGTTCGCTGGAAGAGCGGTGTATCGATGCTCGGGCACGCGGCTCGCGCAGCCCCTCGAGAAATTGGCCGCTGTCGCCGCCGTAGTACACGAACTCGACATAGTGACCGAGCAAAGGCACGCTCAGATAGCTGACCCGCATCCCGTTCGGCACATCAGCACTCCACCTCGCGGTGGCACCGCCCGCCGACGCGGTTGCCATGGCCGCATCGAAGTCGTCGACGAGCACACCGATATGGTGGAAGGCACAGCACCCACGACCGGCATCATGCCGCACGAACATCAAGTCACGTCAGACGACCTCTAGGCCTTGATCGGTGCGGCCGACCTGGCGGCCTGCTCGATCTTCGCGCAGTAGGCTGCGCGGGCTTCTTCGTCGATCTGCTGCTCGTTTTCGGCGCGCACCCCGGTCCTGCCGTCGAGGCCCTCGCGCAGGATGTCGGCGTGCCCGGCATGCCGGATGGACTCGCCGAGGACATGGACCATGATGGCGAACAGATTCGTGTTGGGATAAGGCTCTGGCCACCACGGCACGTGGCCGGGGGCGTCGAGGGGAAGCTCGTTGATCGTCGCGTCCGAGTGTTCCCACGTGCGCCGGTAGAATTCGATGATCTGATCGCGGGTCTCGTCCTGGGCCGCCCAATGATCGCTGCCGTTGGAGTCCTGCCACCGGGGCAGCGGTTCCGGGGAAGGGCGGTCGAAGACCTCGCCGAAGTACCTGGCCTCGACGGTGGCCACGTGTTTGACCAGGCCGAGGAGGTTGGTCCCGGTCGCTGTCAA
Organism: Streptomyces sp. NPDC007157; assembly: GCF_040634235.1. NCBI lineage: Bacteria > Bacillati > Actinomycetota > Actinomycetes > Kitasatosporales > Streptomycetaceae > Streptomyces > Streptomyces sp. NPDC007157. The sequence continues at coordinate 59,953 of NZ_JBEYFE010000017.1, read as the reverse complement.
AGGTCGGCGGGCGTCGTATTCGGACAAGCCGTCGAGTTTCCAGAGCAGCGCCTTGCGGTCCCGCCGCAGTCTCCCGTGCAGGCTGTCTTTCGCGAACTCATCGATCATGCGGCATGAGCCTGCCATGGGCTGCTCGTGGTCTCAAGATCCTGTACGTGGTCCGCAACGACTGGCAGAGCCGAGGCCAGGCCGTGACCGCCGCCCTGACCTGCTACAAGAAGCTCGCGAAACTTGCCACGTGAGACAACCTCTTACCTTGCCGTCTAACCTCTGGTCTTCGTGTGGGGGGTTGCTGCGCTACATCGTGGCCTGTGGCAGACGGTTACCAGCTTCGCGGTGCCGGTTTCTGGTTGGGATGATGGTCCCGTGGCAGAGCCGACCTTTCGATACCACCCCGATCCGCTGGCTTCCGGGTCCGCGTTGCGCACCGACCATGTCTGCAGTGTTTGTGGCGTGGATCGACAGATCCGCTATCAAGGCCCTGTCTACGGTCGGCAACCTGATTCCCTGTGCCTTCACTGCATCCACTCCGGGGCAGCGTCTCGTGCCCTGAGCGTCTCAGCCGGAGGCGATAAGAACTCCGACATGGCTGCGGTGTTCAGCGATGCCGTCGACGTCCCCGACGACGTGCCTCTGTCGGTCGTCGAAGAGATCACCTGACGCACTCCCGGCTTTGCGGGTTGGCAGCAGGAGGCCTGGCTGTACCACTGTGGCGATGGCGCGGCCTTTCTCGGCCCTGCCGGGTATCGCGAGCTTGAGGCCCACCCAGAGGCCCTCGCGATGCTCCATGAAGATCATCAGCGTTACGGCTGGTCGCCGGCAGAAACCGAACGGTTCCTGCGGGGACTGGACCGGGCCGGCGAGCCGACCGCCTATCTCTTCCGCTGCTTGCACTGCAACACAGGCCTGGCATCTTGGGACATCGGCTGACAGCAGCTCATTCCGTGCCGTGATCACGGCCATCGTCGGTCGTTCGCCGGCGCTTCGTTCCCTTCTTGTGGTGCGCGGGTCCGGCGGTACCGGAGTGCTGCCTTTGCACCCCGGCCGACCGGACGCCGTTCTTCAGGAAGCCGGTGTCGCCGACGATCAGGACGGCATCCCGGTCTCCGAGGTGTTCCACGACGTAGTCACGCACATCGTCGAGGACCTTGTCGGCGTCCCACTCGATCCTGTCCAGCATCCGCTGGATACGGTCCGGACTGTCATGACCGGCCTCCTCGGCCGGCGTCCAGCCGTTCTCGCGCTCCAGCGGAGCAATCAGCCCCCGCATGTGGGCAAGAGCCGATTCACGCGGCTCCGACCTGTCGAAACGGTGCACGAACCGCTCGTGCAAAGCGGTCAGTTCACCCACCCATTACCTGGCATCAGCAAGGCCCCCCTACCCATGACCGACCTGGCCAGTAGTCAGCGGAAGCACCGTTGCAGTACTAAGTCAAGGCCGGTCACTCGCCCCGCGCGGGTGCCAGTCCACCGGCGGCGGCAGTGTGCCCTGCGCGATTATGTTTGCGTAGACGCTCTCCAGCGCCTGGCTGAGCGGCCCGACAAGCTCGTGCGGCAAGCCGTCGAAGAACAGGCGACGCACGAGTTCCACGTGTCCCAGAGCCGCGGCCTCGAGTACCGTCCGGCCGTGTTGGGTCAGACTCACCTCGGTCACGCGCCGGTCGTTCGCAGACAGGCTGCAGCTCACCAGTTCCCGCTTGGTCATCCGCCGCACGTGGTGCGAGACCCGGCTGCGCTCCCAGCCGATCTGCGCGGCCAGCACCGTGATCGGCATCGGGCCCCCGTCGGCGACGCTCAGGGCCGTCAGGACGTCGTAATCCGGCAGGGACAGGTCGCTGTCGGACTGCAGCTGGCGATTCATCTCGTAGGTCAGCCGCAGCTGAACCCGGATGTACGCCAGCCAGGCCCGTTGCTGTTCGCCGTCGAGCCACCCGCCCTCGGGCACCGGCGCGCCGCCGTTGGCATTGCGTGACATGTCACCTATGCTTTCTGTCTAGCACCACCGTCGAGGCGTGCCGCTCCCACATCATCTCGCGCGGATCGCCAGGAGCAGGAGGTATCCATGCCGTACGCAGCAGTGCTCACCGGATACGGATCGCCCGAGACGCTCGTGTGGTCGGAAGTCGCCCTGCCCGCACCCGGACCTGGTCAGATCAGGATGCGCGTACACGCGGCGGGAGTCGGCCCGACCGACCTGAAGATCCGGCGCGGTGACCTCCGAGAGGTCTTCCCGCTGCCTGACCCCGCCGTTCTCGGCTTCGAGGCCGCCGGCACCGTCGACGCCCTCGGACCAGGCGTGACTGGCGTGTCGCTGGGTGACGAGGTCGCCGCCCAGCTGCCCACGCTCGGCGGGTACGGCGAATACGCCCTCGCCTCGGACTGGACCGTCAAACCGGCGACCGTCAGCTGGGCCGACGCCGCAGCGCTGCCCGCCTCGGCCGAAGCCGCCGTCGGCGTCCTGCGCCAACTCGGCGTCACCTCCGGCGAGACCCTGCTCGTCCTCGGCGGCGGAGGCTCGGTCGGCGTGATCGCCACCCAGCTGGCCGTATCCCAGGGCCTCACAGTCTTCAGCGCCACCGGCCCGAGCGACGAGCGGTTCGCCAAGGATCTCGGCGCGATCCCGGTCCGCTACGGATCGGCGCTCCTTGCGCAGATGCGCGCGCACGTCGGCAAGGTGGACGCCGTCTTCGACGCCGGAGGCAAGGGCGGCCTGCGCGACGCTGTCGAACTCGCGGGCGGCCCCGCGCGCGTGATCACCCTCGCGGACGAGCATGCGGCCGACTTCGGCGTCGCCCTCTCCGCCCCCACCCCGGACCGCGCCCCCGACGCGGTCGAGCAGACCATGCCACTACTCGCTTCCGGGCAACTCCGCCTGCGTGCCCAGCGGCTGCTGCCGATGCGGGACGCCGCGCAGGCGCACGCCCTCCTCGAGGTGGGCACAGCGCACGAAAAGCTCATCCTCACCGCTTAGCGGGCTATCGCAGTGCACTGTTCACATCAACCGCGGGAGGAGCCAGATGGAGAGCCCGATCGAGGTAGTGCGCAGGTTTTGCGCGGCATGGTCGGACAACACTGGGGCCGCCGAACTGGCAGCATTTTTCACCGACGACGCCATCTACCACAACATCCCGCTGGCGCCGATCTCCGGCCGGGAGGCCATCGCCAACACCATCACCTCGTTCATCCGCCCTGGCCCGCCGGGCATTGAGCACATCGAGTTCCGCGTCATCAACATCGCGGCCAACGGACCGATCGTGATGACCGAGCGGGTGGATGTCTTCAAGCTCCCTGACAAATCGTTCGAACTGCCGGTCATGGGGACCTTCGAGGTCACCGACGGCAAGATCAACGCCTGGCGCGACTATTTCGACATGAACCAGTTCACCAGCCGGATGGGATAAGGCTGGACCTACTCAACTCGGTGGCGTGCCGGGCGTTCATCCGTACCTTCGTCAGGATCCTCCAGTTCTTCAGGTCGGCGAGGCCGTGCTCGATGGCAGCACGCTCCCGGCTGACCAGCTTGTTCGCCTCCTCCTCGGTCGCGGTGATCGCCCTGGCGGTCGCCGCCGCGGTTGAGTCGGCGGCGTTGGGTCTTTCCAGACGAAGCTTCCACGGGGCTGGCACCGCGGAGGGCGGCGAGGCCGCGACCGTCCGCGCTCAGGTGGAGTTTGGTGGTAAGGCCGCCGCGTGAGCGGCCGAGCGCCTCATCTCCTGCGCCACCTCCGCCAGGAGGTCAGTCAGTTCCGCCCGGATCTGAGCGTTCCCGACCGCCTTGCCAAAGCCCCCTTTGGGGCGCGGTGGCGGCGCCAGCCGGGCGCCGGCCGCGTGCTGGTGGGCTCGCACGGAGGCCGAGTCCACGGACACATCCCAGTCGATGTCGCCGGCCGCGTCAGCCTCGGCCTGGACCCGCTGGACGAGCAACTCCCAGGAGCCGTCAGCTGACCAGCGGCGATGCCGCTCGTGCACCGCCTTCCACGGCCCCTGGCGTTCCGGCAGATCGCGCCACTGCACGCCTGTCCGGATCCGGTGCAGCACCCCGTTGATTACCTGCCGATGGTCCTGCCAGCGGCTACAGCGTCGGTTGCTCACTGGCAGGAGCGGCTCTGGTCGCTCCCACTGGGCGTCAGTCAGATCACCCCTATGCCCCACAGTCCTATCAACGACTCGACTGATCGGCATGACACTGCCCAACTCCTGGTCCACGGTCAGGAGCGGAGCCGTCGGAGAAAGCCGGGAGCGAGCGTCGAAGATCGCTGGGTATAGTGCAGGCGCTTTGCCCCGATGACCCCGTCGCCGAGGAGGCCGTCCCATGGAACCCGTCACGCTGATCACCGGTGGGTCGACCGGAATCGGCGCCGCCACCGCCCGCGCCCTGCTCAAGCAGGGCCACCGCGTGGCCGTCACCGGACGCGACGCGGGCAAGCTGGCCGCCTTCGCCACCACTGCGGGGGAGGGCGAGCGGCTGCTGATGATCACCGGCGACGCCGGCGAAGCGGATGACGTCGCCGCCGCCGTCCGCCGCGTGCTGGACACCTGGGGCCGGCTGGACAACGTCATAGCCAATGCTGGTTTCTCCCTGCCCGGCAACCTGGAGACCCACGCCCCTGAGGACATGCGCGCCATGATCCTCACCAACGTCCTGGGCCCCGCCCTGCTGATCCAGGAGACCCTGCCCCACCTGAGGACCTCCAAGGGCCGAATCGTGATCATCGGCTCGGTCGCCGGCGTCCGCCACACCCCCGGCAATCTCTACTCCGTCACCAAGTGGGCCGCCCACGCCCTCGCCGAGAACACCCGTCTCCTGGTCGGCCAGGACGGAGTCGGCGTCACCGTTGTCGCCCCCGGCGTCGTGGACACCCCCTTCTGGCACGTCCGCGGCGGCACCCCTGAGGCAGCCGCCACGATGACCGCCGAGCAGATCGCGGACACCATTGTGTTCGCCATCAACCAGCCCGCGGGCGTGGACATCAACCACATCACGGTGCGGCCGACGGGGCAGGTCGGCTGAGGTAGAGCTCCCAAGGGTCGTACGGGGAGGCGCCTTTGGCTCCGCCAAGCATGGTGTGGCCCGTGCCGGAGTCTCATCGTCTCCGGTGCGCCCTGCGTGCGTGCGCCTGGACCACGTTCCGTCCGGACCGTGAGTAAGATCACAACCTAATTCGAGGGCCCCCTCATGTTAGTCTGGAGGCATGAGTCACCAGCACGTCCTGCCCGCGCCTCAGGCGCCGGCCAAGGCGCTGCGCCGTGACGCGCAGCGCAACAGGGACGCGATCGTCGCCGCCGCCCGCAAGGCCTTCGCCGAACAGGGGCTGGACGCTTCCCTGGAGGGTATTGCCCGCGAGGCGGGCGTCGCGATCGGCACGGTCTACCGTCACTTCCCCAGCCGGCTCGACCTGGTCGAAGAGCTCTTCACCGCGAAGTTCACGGACCTGCTGGCCGCAGCCGAAGAGGCCGCGGCCATGGACGACGCCTGGGAAGGGTTCTGCCACTACCTGGAAAAGCTCTGCGAACTGCAGGCCTGTGACCACGCCTTCAATGACCTGATCTCGGCTCGCCTGCCGATCCATGCGCTCGGCAGAGGAATGTTCGAGCGTACGCAGGAACGGCTTGCTCAGATCTTCTGCAACGCCCAGGAGCAGGGCGTCCTGCGTGACGACGTCACTCCGGAGGACATCACTTTCGTGATCTGGTCCCAGATGGGGATCATCCAGGCAACCCGTGCTGTCGCCCCCAACGCCTGGCGCCGCCACCTGCACCTGCTGCTCGACGCCTTCCGCGCGCAGTGCGCCCACGAGCTGCCCGAACCTCCGCTGACCCCCCAGCAGGTCGAGCAGACCCTCACCACTCTCGAGTGTCCCGAAGAGGAGTGCCGCGAGTGCCGCGAGGAGGCATGAGCCGCGGCTGACGACGTTGGCAACGGGGCATGCAACGTTGGGCAACGCGGCATGCAGCGGGGCATACGGCGGGCCCGGTGCCGCGGTCGGCATCCGGGCCCTCAGTCCTGCGAGGGGCATCACCATTCAGGGGATGGCGTTCAGTTGTCCGCCATCAGCTGTGCCAGCTTGGCGTCCAGGTCGAGCCGGCTGGATTCGGTCCCCGGCGGCACCACGGACCACGTTTCACGCACGAAGGATTCCACGCCCCGCGCGGGGAACTCGAGCAGGGCCGATCCCGCAGGGGAACGAAGAACCATGCTCACCACATCGCGTCCCGGGCCGCCGGTCGGCCACATGTGCACGTCTCCTTGCCCGGTGTGCTCGCCCAGAGCCTGAGCCAGCATGTCGCGACTGAGGAACCACTCGATCGTTCCGCTCTGGTCCGGGGTGTGGAAGACGGCACGCACCGCATAGGGATCACCCGCGTCGTACTGCAGTGCTGCATGTACCGACACCGACAGGTCGTGCGACAAGACGAGCTGCACGGTCAGCTCGCGCGCCACGGTTCGGACCGATCTCACTGTCCCTCACTTCCACGTCCCCGCTCGCCCGGCACTGCGATCGCTCCCCGCGTGCTTCGAGGCGCGGGGGTGGCGGTACCGCCGGCGCAACCGGAAGCGCCGGTGGACGGGAGCAGCCCACACGGTTCCCGCGTGTTGTCCCTGTTCGGCCGGGAGGCGATTTCACCGGCTCGAGCTCGATCTCGGCTCGGCGAGCGGTCGGTTTGACGAGTCGCAACGGCACAACCCCAAGCCACGTCGTTGCGGCCGGTCAAACCGACCGTGCTGGCCTGCGGCCGCATCAGCGCTGGTCCGCGAACCACACGACCTGGTCCAGGTGCCAAAGCTCGGCGCTGACGCGGTACGTGGTCGCCTCGTTCCAGCGGTACCCGTCCCAGACGTACACGTGGCTACCGTTCCAGCGCTCTTCCCCGTAGTGGCCCTGGCGGTCGTCGTTCGTGTACCAGCCGCGGGGTGCGCCCCAGCTGTCGTCCTGTGCCTCGTGGTGGACGCTCTGGTATCGGTCCGCGCGGTCGCCGCTGGTGGCGAAGGCGGTGATCGCGGAATGCGTGTGCTCCCCGGGCGCCGAGGCCGTCGCCGCTGACGCCGTGCCGCTGACTCCGAGAAGGGCTCCGCCTGCCAGCGCCGTAGAAGCGACAGCGGTCGAGACGCGCTTGATCCACTTGTTCATGGTCATCTCCTTGTGATGTGCCGCGATTCCGTTCACCGGGCGGCTGTCCTGTCCGTGATCCGGGGGACCCGAATCGGTCGGGTGCCGAACTGTGAGGATCATCCGGAGGGGGCCCTCATGTTCGACGTTGCTCAGCGTACTTGAGGGGGCCCTCATGTTTGCGGTGAGGCTCATCACAGCACGTCGGAGGGGTCGACTGGCACGAGTGGCGCGACGGCGGCCGAGGCGGCGGGCGCCGGGTCTGACCTGCAGGAACGGGCATCCGGGACCCGGGGCGCCGACGCCAACCTCGTGCTGGGAGCCGCGGCGACCAGCGCGCGGTTGGGTCTCGGTGGCGGCGGCGGTGGACTCGACGTGTGCGGCGGCGCAGGCAGTAACCGCTGGTCACGGTGTCCTCGAAGATGGTGGGCAGCCCGGCCGCGTGGATGGGCAGCGCCGTGGCGGCGGCCCTGGAGGACGCGATGAGCCCGCCGGGACGCCGCGCGAGGTGCCAGGCCAGGGTGCGACGGAACCGCTCGGTGCCGACGGCGCCGCGCGGGTCTTCAGGGATCACTTCGTGGAGGCGGCCGGATCGGACGGCCAGATTCAGGTGCCCAGGTGATGAAGTCCTCGATCCGCCGGTTCATCGTTGGCCGGCTCAGCGCTCCCTGGTAGGTCCGGTGCTTCGGGAAGTCATGGGCGGTGGCACCGAAGAGGTCACGTGGCCTCGGGAAGGAAAGCGGTCTGTGCGAGGGTTCCCGGCAGGGGGCCCGGTCGACGGGGACGGGGGAGGCCCGCGCTCCGTGGAGTGGGATGTGAACGTGCCTACGTCCGATGTCAATTGACGTCCTTACCGCGTGCGCCAGGTACCCGGCTGAATCTTCCGGCTCCACGATGCGGGCGGAAATCGGGCGGCGCCGGGGGTGTCGTACGGGTCAGACTGGCGCGCATGGAGGACGAGATCGCCCGTAAGGTGGCCCAACTGGACGCGGAGTCAACCGAGGTGGCCGAGGAGGCGCAGCACACGCTCATCGCCCTGGGACCACAGGTGCTGGAGCCGCTGATCGCGGCGGCTCCGGCGCTCAATCCGTTCGGGCAGCTGTGTGCCGTGGAGGTGTTCACCGCGCTGGGTGACCCGCGCCCCGCCGACACCTTGATCGGCATGCTGGGCAGCGAGAGCGCGACCGTCCGGCAGTGGGCCGCCGAGGCCCTGGCCGACCTGGGCGTCCAGCGTGCCGTACCACGCCTGTGGCAGACGTACGACGCGTTCCTGCGGCGCGGGGAGGCGCCCGACGACAGTGAGGGCGAGGGCCTGCGCTGGGCGCTCACCGAACTGGGTGCCCGCGAGACCGTCCTCCCGCGGCGGTCCGCTGCGCTGTGCGGCACGGGCGGCGCACCGACGGGTCTCTGGCCGGTGGAACATCTGCCAGAGGTGATCCGGGACCTCGCCGACCACGGGCAGGCGGTGCTGTACTTCCAGGTCTGGGAGGTCACGTTCGACGGCGGACGTCGCGGCGTCCGCGGGCCGGGCATCGACTGGACCGTGGACCGTGACCGCCCCTGGTCCGGGTGTGTCGCCTCTTGCCGCGACTGGGCGCTGCTGGCGGCGGAGGCGGTGGACATGGCACCTGGTCGGGTGGTGACGATCTCCTGGATCGACGCGGCGGATCTCCGCGTCGACAGTTCGCGGGAGTTGCCGGCGGCTGATCAGCCGGAAATCGGCCCTGGAATGCGGCCACTTGACGGCACAGCTCGGGACTGAGCATTCCGATCCTGTGCATGGCGCGCTTGGGTCGGTGAAGTCGACGGCAGGATCCCCAAGGCACTTGGCCTGCGGAGAATCGAGAGCAACCCTGGAGCGGTCTCATGGACATCACATGGCGTCGAGTCGAGGAGCAGGACTTCCCTCTGCTGCGAAAGTGGCTCCAGCAGCCCCACGTGAAGCGTTGGTGGAATCACGAGACCACGGCGGAAGCGGTGGTACGCGATTTCGGCCCCGCAGTCCGCGGTGAGGAGCCTTCGGAGGATCTCCTCGCCCTGCTCTACGGTCGGCCGGTGGGTCTCGTGCAGCGGGCACGCCTGCGCGACTACCCCGAGTACATGGCCGAGTTGGCGGCCATCGTTCCTGTTCCCGACGGCGCTATGACCATCGACTACCTGATCGGTGATCCCCGCCAGACCGGGCAGGGCATTGGCACGGCCGTCATCCGTTCCGTCGTCTCGCGAACCTGGGCCGAACACCCGGCCGCCCCGTGTGTTCTCGTCCCGGTGGTGGCAGCCAATCGTCGTTCGTGGCGGGCCCTCGAACGAGCGGGGCTGAGCCGGGTCGGGGTGGGCAACCTGGAGCCGGACAACCCGGTCGATGACCGGACCCACTACCTCTATCGTGTCGACCGGCAGGACGGCTGACCGACCGTCTCACCGCCGGCACCGGTCGCCGCCTTGCCCGTTCACCCAGGTCCCTGGTTCCCCGACTGCCGGGGAGGCGAGTGCGTTTTTCAGGCTGACCGGCTCATGACGGTCTCACGGTCGATGCGGCGGCAGCTCACCGTCGAGTTGTCCTGCACAGCGGACGGCGCCGTAGCCTCCCAGGACCGGTGGCTGGGTGCCGCGGCCGCGGCGCGGCCCTTTCCGCCCGAGAACAGCGAACTGCACCACCTGCTGGTGGACGCAGCTGTCAGCGTTCTGAGGGCGTGGGGCCGGAGACCCGGGTCGGGGACGTCCCCAACCCGGGTCTCGACCGCCCTGGGACCGGGTTGCCGCACCTACATCGAGGTCCTGGCGGACGTCGCCGCCGACGGAGTCGAAGTCACGGTCGAACGGGACAACCAGCCCTCGGTGCGCCTCCCGTACCGCGCGGGCCCTCCCTGCCGGCCGCAGGCGCCTGAGCCCCCAGTAGAGCCCCAGGGGTGCCTGCGGCGCAACGGCACCTGTCTCACATCCCTTGTGTCTGCCGCCCCTCGAGTTCCCGCCTGGCGGCGAGCGCCTTCGCCAGCACCTTGGCCCGGTAGGGGTTCGCGGCACCCAGGGCGGACGCCACCGCCAGCGCCTCGTCCAACAGCGCCAGCCGCTGCTCGGGCAGCTCCCGCACCAGCGGTGACGCGCTGGCCTCCACCAGAACGTACGCCAGCTTCGATCCGTACACCTCCGGCTCGACCTGCGTCAGCAGGCGGTAGATCCGCAAGCCTTCGGTGCCGCGCACCACCCGCCGGTTGGCACTGAGCAACTGGACCCTCGCCCGCATGACCATGTCCTGATCCATCGGTCCCCCTCCGTTCCCTCACCCCCACCTGCACCCGTCCCACGACGGGACAGCACGACGAACGCGTCGACACCCGAGAACGGATGCCGACACGGACGTCGGAGAGTGGATGACGACGAGTCTGCGGGCAGGCCACCACCCCGGACAAGCCTCAACGGACGTGCCCTCCGTCCTACCGCAAACCACCTTCGAGCAGGCATGATGGACCTGACACTCACTCAAGCACGCGGCCTCACCCTTGCCCTGTTCCTCGGCGCCAGTCGATGCCAGAGGACGCCATGGGTTCACGGCCGGCACGCCGATGATGGGGATCTTTAAGGCCTGGCCGGCGGATCTTTCCGAGCTCGGCGGCCGGCCTGGGCCCGGCATGTCGCGCACCGTCTCGGCGAGGCCCACGGCTGGCCACGCCGAGTCCGCCTCGACGTCGACCGGGCCTTGGTCATCGTCCTGTCCGGCCACATCGCGGGCGAAGTCCTCCGGTACTCCGAGCTGTTTTCGGCCCTGCGATCACGGGGGCTCAGCGTCGAACGCATCGCGGAGGTGCTCGACCACGTCGGCATCTTCCACGACGACCGGCCCTCGTCGTTCGACCAGTGGCTGGAGCGCAAGCTCGACGGCCTCGGCCGGTATCCGCCGCGACGTCGAGGCGTGGGCCCGGCTCCTGCACGACGGCGGCCGCCGCTCGCCCCCCGGGACGTGCACACGCTCTGGGGCTACCTCAACCGAATCCGGCCCGTGCTGCTGGAATGGTCCAACCGCTACGACCACCTGCGCGAGGTCACCCGCGACGACATCCCCAGCCACCTGAGCACCGTTCACGGCTCGCAGCGCAAGCACACCCTGGTCGCCCTGCGGTCGCTGTTCACCCGGACGAAGAGGAACGGCACGATCTTCAAGAACCCCACCAGCCGCATCCGGGTCGGCCAGCAGGAGCCGGCGTCATCCAGCCACTGCACCCCGGGCACGTCCAGTCCTCGGTCGCCGTGGTGGCCCGGCCGGCGGACCGGCTGGTCCTCGCCCTCGCGGCCGTCCACGCCGCCCGCCCCGGCCTGATCCGCCGCCTCCACGTCGACGACCTCGACATCGGCAACCGCCGACTTCTCATCGACGGCCGCGTCCGGCCCCTGGACGAGCTGACGCTGCAGCTCGCCCTCGCCTGGCTGGACCACCGGCGGCGCCGATGGCCCGACACCGCCAACCTGCACCTTCCAATCAACAAGCAGACCGCGCCGGAGACCGGGCCCATCAGCGGCGTCTCCGTCTCCGCGGCGCCTCGCGGCCAGACCGCCACACCGGAACGGCTCCGTGTCGACCGCCAGCTCGAAGAAGCCCTCGTCCACGGCCCGGACCCATTCCACCTTGCCGAGGTCTTCGGCCTGGACGAGAAGACCGCGATCCGCTACGCGAACTCGGCCCGCGCACTGCTGGCACAGACAGCCGAGCACTCAACATCCTCCTCAACAAAAGAACTTGGCCCGGCTCGTGGAGCCTTGAAGAATGACGGCCATGCAGATTCGACAGGCAGGGCTTGATGACGCCTCGGCCGTCGCTGGTGTCTACGTGCGATCGTGGCAGGTGGCCTTTGCCGGTCTTGTTCCACAGCGCTACCTCGACGCCATGGACGCAAGCCGCGTCGAGCCCGATTGGAAGTCACTTATCGCAGAGACACGGTGGCCGTCGTCGGGAGTACTGGTAACCGAAACCGAGACGGGGATCGTCGGTTTCGCAAGTTTCGGCCCGTCTGAAAAGGCCCCCGGCGTCGCGGAAATCGGCACGCTCTACACGTTGCCCGAGGTCTGGGGCACCGGGATCGGCAAGCAGTTGATGCTGGCCACGTTGGCGACTCTCAAACAGGCCGACTACCCACAGGCTGCCCTGTGGGTACTGGAAGACAATGAACGCGCCCGGCGCTTCTACGAGGCAGCCGGTTGGCGCCCGGATGGCGCGGCCGTGGTGGACACCACCGGCGGCGCCTCTCTCAACAAGCTGCGTTACAGCCGCCCTCTTGGTTAGCCCGCTCGCGGTCTTACACGTCGAGAGAGCCAGGAAGCCGTGTGGCCGCGGGTCGGCATCGAACTCGCTGAACCAGCACCGTGAAGCACGACGACGGATCCTTGAGTTCCGACCCATAACCCTTCAGTTTGCGTGAACCGCGGGACTCCAGGGGGTGTGACCGAGATACGCACCAAAGGGGCAACGGGATGATCTTGCAGCCCTGAGCGCCGGGCCCGTCCCGTATTTCAGAGGGACACCTACGCTGTTCTGCCAGCGGCAGAACACCGGCCGGACCGGGCTCGACGATCACTACAGTCCAGTCTCATGACGACGATTACGACGCGTACGGTCGAGTACCCGGCCGACGGTTTGACGATGATCGGGCACCTCGCGCTCCCGGCCGGTGTCGACCGCCGGCCCGCAGTGCTGCTCGGACCAGAGGGCATGGGGCTCAGCGACGTCGAGCGCCGCCGGGCCGATGCTCTCGCCGAGCTGGGATATGTAGCGCTGGCCTTCGACCTTCACGGCGGCCGCTATTTGGGTGACCCCGAGGAGATGCTGGCCCGTTGCCTGCCGCTGCTCGCTGATCCCGACCGGATGCGGCGCATCGGCCACGCGGCACTCGACGAGTTGCGCACCGAGCCCCGGACCGACCCCGACCGGATCGCCGCCATCGGCTACGGCACCGGGGGCGCCATCGCGCTGGAACTCGGGCGAGGCGGCGTCAACCTGCGCGCGATCGGGACAGTCAACGCTACTACCACGGGCCGACCGGGCGAGGCAGCGCGCATCCGCTGTCCGGTGTGGGCCGGGGTCGGATCGGAAGACCCGATCATGCCGCCCGCGCAACGAAACGCGTTCACCGCTGAGATGCAGGCCGCTGGCGTCGACTGGCGCCTCGCGGTCTATGGCGGCGCCTTGCACGCCTTCCACCACCCGCCGGTCGACCACCCCGTGGTCCCCGGTGTCGGCTACCACCCACAGCACGCGCAGCGAGCCTGGCGCGACATCGTCGACCTGCTCACCGAGTGCCTGCCCGTGACGGAGGACCTGGGGGCATGACCCAGGCAAACATGCTGGCGCCAGGACTGGTCAGCGTCGCGCACTGACGGCCTCCTCCCCTCAAGCCCTCACAGCAGATCCGCCTTCGGGTAGTTGTGCGATCGCGGAGACGTATTCACAACTGCCGCAGTAAATACCGGATTTACTGCGACGGAGCCCTGGCCGTGATCGTCGCGACCTGCGGCGGAACGTTCCGGCTTCCAGGGCGGGATGTGCAAGGTGCGCTGAGTGGTCGAGCGCGCCTTCGCCTGGCTGCATCAGTTCAAACGGCTCCGCACCCGCTACCAACGACGCGCAGATCTCCACCAGGGCCTGCTCGAACTTGGCTGGATAACGGCGAGCGCACGCACCGCAACTGCCCCTGCCCATCGCGACTCGAAGATTGATTACGGGACAGCCCTACAGCCTGTCCGGCGGATCTTGTGGTTCTGGGTGATCGGTTCGTTGCGGTTCACCCGTCGGCGGCACTGTCAGCTCCGTTCGCTAAGGTCTGCGGCCATGACTGAGAGCGCAACAGAAGCTTGGCCGGAACCTCCCCTCGCCGGCACCGAGGCAGCAGCCGTCCTCGGCGCCCTCGAACGGCAGCGGGCCACCCTGGCCTGGAAGTGCTCCGGCCTGGACGCCGCCGGCCTTCGCGCCACACTCGGCACGTCCACCGTCACTCTGGGCGGCCTCCTCAAGCACCTGGCGCACGTAGAAGACAGCCACTTCGCCCGGCTGTGGCTCGGCTCCCCCGTCGGGGCTCCCTGGGACAGCGTCGACTGGGACAACACCCCCGACTGGGACTACCGCTCCGCTGCGCAGGACACCCCCGAGCAACTGCGCGCTCTCTGGCAGGAATCAGTCGCCCGCTCCCGTGCCATCGTCGACAAGGCGCTCAGCACTGGTGGGCTGGACCAGCTGGGCGCCTACACCACCCGTAGCGGCGAACGCCCCAACCTCCGCCGCATTCTCCTTGACCTCATCGAGGAGTACGCCCGCCACGCCGGTCACGCCGACCTCATCCGTGAATCCGTCGACGGGCTCACAGGCGAGGACCCGCCGAGGTGAACTGAAGTACGGCGTGGAGGAATGGTCGGCCTTCATCATGCTCACCCCTGATAAAGGCGAGTTCCTGTCGAGCGATCACACCCGGAGCCATAGGCGGATCGCGGCGACGGCCACGGTGCCGTGGAAGACGAAGGCCCTCTTGTCGTAGCGGGTGGCGACGGCTCGGAAGGTCTTGAGCCGGTTGATCGTCCGCTCGACCTCGTTGCGACGTTTGTAGATCTCGCTGTCGAAGCCGGTGGGCCGACCGCCCTTGCTGCCGTGCCGTTTGCGGTTGGCCCGCTGGTCCTTCGGCTCGGGGATGGTGTGCTTGATCTGACGTCTTCGCAAGTAGCCCCGGTTGCGGCGTGAGCTGTATGCCTTGTCACCACCCAGGTGGTCCGGCCGGGTCCGAGGACGACCGCCCTGCGGGCGGGGAACGCGGATGCGTTCGAGGACCTCGATCATCTGCGGGGCGTCGCCCCACTGGCCGGGGGTGACCAGGAACGCCAGCGGGCGGCAGCCGCCTTCGCCAGCAAGGTGGATTTTGCAGGTCAGGCCGCCCCGGGACCGCCCGAGTCCTTCGTCGGGGCGGTGGTGCCGGGGCGTTGTCCTTTTTTCGGGACATGTGGTTTCTTCTTCCGGGCCCCGGCCGCGTGCTGATGGGCACGGCAAGACGTCGAGTCGACGCCGACCATGCTCCAGTCGATCCGGCCCCCGAGGTCGGCGTCGGCTTGGACGGAACGCAGGATCCGGTTCCACGTGCCGTCCGCCGACCAGCGTCGGTGCCGTTCATGGACCGTCTTCCAACTGCCGAAACGCTCGGGAAGATCCCGCCACGGTATGCCCGTCCGGACCCGGAACAAGATCCCGTTGATCACCCCGCCCCATGCCGGACACAACGAGCCAATAGTCCGACAGACACATGATCCGCCGGACAGTTCCTAGTCGATCTGGATAGAGCCAGGGAGCAGAGCACGTGACCGAACGGCGTATCTACATCGACCCCGGTCCGCGCGACCCGCGAGCCCGCAAGATCGACGTCCGGGCAGGCATCACAGTGGTACGCCCCCGTCGTACTCGACCGCGACAAGTACGTTTACGCTACCCCACGCGGCCAGTCTCCCGAGCTGCCAGACGCCTACACGGAAGCCGTCGACAGGGCATGCAACGCTTCCATGGACTGCATCTTTTACGACGGCTACCCCGGCGGGTTCTTCTGGAGCAGCGGCCCCAGCATGGTCACGTTGTTTGCTTAGACCGCGTTTGAGATCTGGGTCGGTGGCCTCTCGGCGGGTGCTCTCCGACAAGTTCCCCATCGTCGGCGGCTTCAAGGAGTTGGAATACGGCCGTCCGGACGGGCCGTCGATCCGGGCTGCTGTGCGAACGGCTGCGCCGCAGCATGAAGGCGATCTTGTTCAGTACCTGCGCGCCGGCACGACGTTGGTCGCCATGCCTTCGGCTGTGCCTGACGTGCTGAGCGAGACTGGCGCCCTCATCGGGGGGCTGCACCTACTCACGGATGGACACTGGCTGTGGTACTCCGACCTGGCCCACTATGTGTGGCGCTACCACGTGGAGCTCGACCCAGCGTTCATTGAGCACGCGCGTAGCAACAACTGGACTGTTCCGCAGGTGGGCGACCAGCATCTCGAAGCGATGGTGACGTTGCTCCTCGGGGACGAACACGGGCCAGACTGATGTTGCTGACCACGCCGCGCTATCAGGCCGAAGTTCGAGTCAACGGGCCACGACATAGAAGATCGCGTTTACGATCCGCCGCCGCGGATGCTTCTCCCGCCGCCCGCCCTTGGGCCCCACCCTCGCGGGCGGCAGCAACGGTTCCACCAACGCCCACTGCTCGTCCGTCAAGTCCTACGGATACCCACCCGCGGCACCGCTCACGACATGCTCAACGACCACACCAGGAACGGGGCACGGCATCTCTCAAACGCGGTCTCAGGACACTCGGGACGAGAGAGAAGGCTCGGCACAGTCGATTCGGCGATTTGGCCATAGTTGCAACTTTCCGGACTACCCCTCCTACCATCATGAATCACCCCATGCTCCTCCGCTACTGGACTGCCGACCTGACACCTGCTTCACACAGACCCTGCCGACTTCACGTGTAAGTGTCGGCGGACAACGTCTGGTTCGAGGTGCAGGCCACCAGAAAAGAGCGCATGATGAAGGAGAAACGGGGTGTTTGGTAACCACGGAGGGCCGTGGGATGAGGTTGCGTGGATGGGTGGAGGCTGCGGGCGCTTGCATCAGCGGCCTCCTATTTATCCTGGTGTTGGTATGACCTGACTAGATCGAGGCGGTCTTCGGAGTCGACCCCGACGCAGGAAGCGGCACCCTTGAGGCAGTCATCGCCGCATTGGCGCTGGCTGCCACCGTTACGTTCTCCCTATTGGCCTGGCTGGAATGGCGCGGTGCGCGCGCCGGTCATACCTCTTGACAGGACGCCAGAGGGTCTCGGCGGGTCGAGTCCAGTCGGTCCAGACCATCGGCGATACCAGGAACTGCGGCTGGGCCATTTGTGGGGCACACCCTTTGAATATGGGAGTTTGCACCGCTCCACGGAATCCGCCAAGGAGGAACTGCTATGACCACCGAGGACGGCAGCCAGGCCCCCCGGATCATGGACGAGTCGCCGTCGGGCGATCCAAGACGGAGGCCGATGGCTGCAACAGAGCGGGTTATCACTGACCTGCCATTCGAGCGACTCTGCGCGAGGGCGCGAGACAAGGGTCTGCAGGTTCCGTCGGCGCCAGTTCAAGCGGAGCCTGCAGCTGCTTGGCAGAGGAAGAAGATCCCGGTCGGCGATCGTCCACACAGTGTGGCCGTGAACCCGGATGGAACCCGCCTCTACGTTACCAACTTCGGTGACGGCTCAGTGTCAGTGATCGACCTTGGCCGCGAGTCAGTAGTTGCGACACACCCAGTCGACGAAGGCCCGTATGGTTTGACGGTGGGCTCGGATGGAACCGATCTTTACGTGGCCTCCCCAAGCCAAGGCACCGTGACGCAGTACAGCATCTCCGGTGACGATGTCGTCGAAGATGGCTCCATCCTTGAGGCGGAGAACCACAGCAAGAACCCCTACGGTATGGCGGCGAGCCCAGACGGACACGTCTACGTGACGCTGGCTTTGTCAGACGCCGTGCGAGTAACTGATAAGTTTCTCATGGATATCAGGGATATTCCAGCCGTCAACTTCCCGGTGGGTGTGGCAGTAAGCAACGACAACACCCGCGTCTATGCGACGAACTACTTTGCCGCAGGGTCTGTTTCGGTAATCGATGTCTCTGACCAGGCCGTAGTGGGCACCATCGCAGTCGGCAACGACCCGTATGGTGTGGCTGTGAGTCCGGATGGAACTCACCTCTACGTGACTCACTTCCTAGGCCCCGGAGACGTGTCGGTAATCGACGTCTCTACCCAGACCATAGTTGCCACGGTCCCGGTTGGTGATGACGCGCGTGGTGTGGCAGTGAGCCCGGATGGAACCCGCCTGTACGTGACCAATTTTTTCGCAAACTCCGTGTCGGTTATAGACGTGTAGCTGCGGATCAACGCTCTCGAGGTGTCGGTGCCTGTTCTCATAGTCGCGAGCCCGTCGGCGTGAGTGCAGTGTCGCGTAGCCGGACCAGCAGTCTCTGCCCGCTTCCCAGTCGGTGACCGAGGCTACGGTGACCGGCAGCAACACTCGGATATCCCCCCACGATGTGCCGTGTCCCGCAGCTTGCGACTCGGACCGGAATTTCCGCTCATGATGCGACAGTAACGACTCCAGGCGCTCTCAGTTGCTCAGTTTGCCCGTCGCACGAGCCGGCGGCTCATGGCCATGCTCGTCGACACAACCCCGGACGGGGCGCGGTCGGAAGTGAAGCGCATGGCCGCACGGAGCCTGCTGGCGAAGTAACGCCTGCCACTGGGGCATCACCGAACCAGGCATCGGCGGAACGGGCTCTGCACCGCGAGTTAGGAGCGCAGCGGCGGCACCGGGAGGCCTAACGCGTTCGTAATTGGGCTGGACCGTCCTTCACCCCAAGCTCGAGTACTCCCTCTTTATGAAGACGCCGCAGAAGTGTCAGCCTGCCTTCGTCATCCAGGTTCGGGGCGAGATCCTGGCCCGTGATCACGTCGGCGTGCAAAAGAATCTCAAGAGACGGAGAAACGTAGCTTGGGAATGCGATCATTTTTGCGTCACTATGAAGGACAACCTCACTGGAGCATCGTTCGAGTTGCGCGTCGGCTCTATTTGCGATCCGAACAGCCGTAGTGAGTGAGATGGGGAGCGGTTCGACCAGCGCCCGGAACCGGCCCCTGTGCAGGCTGGCCTGATGCGTGGGAACTCGCGGCTCCCTGGTGGCCAGGGCTTTCAGGTGCGGCGACAGTCTCGCGAGCAGCTCATTTGCGTCGTCGTCGACTGTGGCCGGGGAGGCGGAGATGACGGAGCGTCTCAGGAGCGCGTCCGTGCTTTCGGCCATTGCGAGCGCCTCGTGTGCCATATCGGCCCAAGTGTAGGGATATATTCCTATGGTGATATGCAAGGAATGAGAGCTTTCCGTGGTCCCCTCATGCAGTAATCCGCGAGGAATGTACAGTGCGTCACCGGCCTCGAGCACGAACTCGTCCCACATTCCGGTGCCCATCGGATCTGAGCAGACGTTAGGGCTCCGAGGCGTGGCAAGGAATTCCAACTCCTTTTGCAGCTTCCACCTTTTTCGACCTTCGGACTGCAATAGGATCACATCGTGGGTATCAGCGTGCACCGCGAACCCTTGCGAGTTAGGCGGTGTGATGTACACGTTGGCTGCGATAGGGGCGCAGAACACTCCTGCCAGTTCAGCGCAAAATACAGCAAGTCGCTCATTGCACTGATGCGCCTGGTTCAAGGTTATGGTGCCTCCGCTGGCGTACAGCTCAAGAATCGCCTCTGTATCGAACGTTGCCAACCCTCCTTGCTTCGGCGCCGAGTACTCGTCGGCTGATATCGGATGGCCTCCCTTGCTCATCTGAATGAATCCCTGAAATCTCGGCCCGGGGACCGAAAGTATCTGGTCGACGTCATCGAAAGAGAAGAGATCTCGGCAGTGACCTGCCCTTTCCGAGTTCTGCTCGCCACGGGAAAGGAAATAGAAGCGCTCGAAGTGCCGTTCCATGAACGTCTCGGGGGGAATCGCCATCAGCTTGTCGAACGAGGGTGAAGTGTGCTTCATTGGGTTACCCGATCGTTGCCACCCTGCCCTGTGAGGAGCAGCGCATCTCAACGCCCGGATCAACTTGTCGAGCGTGTTGAACCGGACGCTGAGGTGGTTCCAGCTTCAGAGCCAACTGATATCGATGCCCTTAAAGGGGTTCCAATCCTTGTCACGCGGCTTTTTTGGGCGAAGGTGTGTTTCTGTGCTGGTATACGCATCGGCCCTCTTCACCTCGGCCGCCAATATGGCGACAAGATCCCGGAAAACCTCTGGCGAGACCTCGATACGTTCATCCCGGCCACCGCGCTCGATGGCCCTGAGTGCTTTTTCCAGGAAAGGCATCGAAGACCGCAGAACGTCAGCGGCGCTGATCGCGGTCTCGCTCACCCGGATCTGATCGTCCCTCAGGGTGTACTTCTCGCTCTGTGTGTGTACCATGACTGACTCCCGCTTTGGATGGCAACGGATCTTCAGCGAAGGTGCTGCCAAATGTTGTTCCAATCACCCGTCACCTACCTTCAAGGATCCTGCCGTTAGAGTCTGCCTGCAACTCGAAAAATCGTTTCGCATTCAATCTGCCCCTGCGTTTCTTTCATCTCGGCAGCAGTTGAAGACGCGAGCCAGTGCGGGCGGAGTAGCCTATGCGATCGTTACTGCGCCGTAAAAATGTGCGGACCGTCTCACCGGCACCTCGACAGCCCTTATCGGCCCTACAATTGATGTCGGCATTGGCAGCTGCGTCGCCGATGCCGCGTTTTGCGGGTCACGCGGACGTCGTGGACGGCGCCGCACAAGGCCGGCGAGGCCAGCAGCAGTGGGCCGGAGGGATCGGCGGTGCCCTGCACGTTCATCCCGTGCCTGCTGCTTGCCGGAGTCGGAGCGCAGGTTTGCGGCGATGCGGTCGATCGACAGAAGCGTGCGGTCCAGGAGCAGGTGCGACTTCGCCGATGCGGCGCGGACGGCCTTGGTGAGGGTGGGCGCGAGTGACGTAGCGGTACGCGGTCGTGGTTCCGATGTCGAAACCGACCCCCACGCTGAGCATAGGTGCGCCCAACCCGTAAGTGGGCGAGCGCGAGAAGGACTTGGCGGCCACCGCTCAGCCGCCGCCCACGGGAGCCGATCACGCAGCGGTGCCAGCGCAGTTCGTGAAAGCCAGGAAGCGATGGGCAGCAGTGGACACGTCGATGCCGGATGGCTAAACAAAGCACATGAAGCTGGTGGAGACGGTTCTCTTGGTCGCAATCGATCTAACAGGGGCTTCACCACGTTGTCATCCCAACCGCCAACACGCCCTCAGGTTGGAAAGGGCCCACTGCCGCCGTGCTTCGGCATTTCGAAGTCCACGGCCCACCGCTGGTTCGATCTGGTCCAGAGCTGGCGTTGGGCAAAGCGGTCCGGCGCTGGCTGGATGACGCCAGTCTCATCGACCCTGAGCAGTGGATGGAGTGGGACAGTCTCCGCGGACCAAATGCGTGAACCTGAGCCGATCACCTTTGATCTGCGGCGTGCCGCACGGCATTCCGTAGCGGAACTCCTTATTAGATTGGGAGTCGTGTCACGGCCCAGCACCTGCTGGCCAACCGGATCGCCCCGACCAGAGGAGAAGAAATTGGGTGCACAACAATCCACTGCGATGTCCCGTGCTGCGACCGTGCGACGTGTCGATGCACTGTTCCAGGCCATGGAAACGGATTTTCTCCTGCGCGAGCAGTTCATCACTGGCCCGACTCATATTTTGATGGAGTATCTTGCGGGCTCATCCGTTTCGCCGGAACAAGAGGCCCTGACAGACCGGCTGATCTACTCGGTGTTCGCCAGCCCGAAGCTACTGCAGTGGTTCGAGGAGTACGCGCACAGTCACACGGAAAAAGAGAAAATGCCTGCTGGGAGGAAGTTTCTAGCCGACTTCTGTGAGGCGACTGTGAACCACGGTGGCCGGGATGTCGTGGCTACTTTGCTGGAAGGATGCGTGACAGAGACCGGAATCTATGGGCTCACCGATGAGTTGCTGCACTACTTCATCAACCTCCCTGTCGCGCAGACACTCTACAGTGACAGGGCTGGCAAACAGGACGGAGACCCAGGGGAGGGCGAAGAGAACGTCGGCATGCAGCCCCGAGACAAAACCCCGTTCGTGACGAATATGACCTGGAAGACTTGGTACAAGATTCAGTCTGCGGACGATGAGCAGGCCTTCAGTTCACGCTTCGCGCCGCCATACGTCGCGGTGACCCTCAACGGACTGGCCCGATACGCAGTGGAACTCCGGGCACGCAACGCCTTCCAGCTCGGGTGATCTGCATGGGCACGCCGTGGAACGCCGGATCGGCGGTCGCCCGCGCGAGGGCCGCTGTCAGTGCTGGCCTTGCGGAGGAGGAGGTGCACCTCCTCCGCGAGGCCCTTCAAGCCGACTCCCAAAGCTGGTCGAACAAACGCGAGTTGGCGCTCTTGCTGGCCGCCTCGGAGCGCTGGGACGAGGTGCAGCCGTTGTTGCGTGACGAACTGTGCGCAGATGCCGACAGCAGGGTGTGGGTGACCGAGGTGCTCAATGCGGCTTTGGAACACTGTGACTTCGCGCTCGCAGAGGGGTTCGCCTCGCTCTTCGCCCGACTGCGTTGGGGTGCTTCCTCGGATCCGGCCAAGCGCCCAGCAATACCACTGACAGTTCCCAAGTTGCGGCACGACATCCAGCAGATGTACTACCTCCAGGGCCTAGGCGTGTTGAGCTCGGAGTACAGCCAGGTCATTGACGCCTACCAGGCCGTGCACGACCGACTGGTGACTGAAGGCCCTCACGCTCAGGCGCCCCTCGACTCCGATGCCGACCCCCGCATCGCCGAGAACTACAATCGACTGCTACATGTACGCCATACACCACGCGTGGCGCGTGCCCTGTCCCGTCGCTGGGATCCCGCAGCTGTTGAGGACCAATACTTGGCGAATGCGCCCGGCGTAGTCTATGTGGATGATTTTCTTACCGAAGAGGCATTGGGCGAGCTGTACCACTTCTGTCTGGAGTCGACAGTTTGGTTCGGCAACCGCTACGCCCACGGTCGGCTGGGCGCGCTCATGCAGGATGGGTTTGTTTGCCCCTTGCTCATGCAGATCGCCGAGGAACTACAGAACGCCCTACCTCGGCTCATCGGGAACCAGTACCCGCTGCGCCAAATGTGGGGCTTTAAATGCGGCCCTCAAGTGCCCGCCGACGTCACCACGCATGCGGACTTCGCCGCCGTCAACGTCAACTTCTGGGTGACCCCTGACAGCGCCAACACCGACGAGCACTCAGGCGGCCTGGTGGTGCACAACGTCGACGCTCCCTTGTCTTGGGGATTCCACGCATACAATGGCCGCCAAGACCTGATCCGGCCATTCCTGCAACGTCGGCAGGCCCGCAGCATGACCATTCCTTACCGACAGAACCGAGCGGTGATTTTCAACTCTGACCTATTCCACGCCTCGGATGCCATCCGCTTCCGGCCTGGATACGAAAATCTGCGCATCAACGTCACGATGCTCTACGGCGACCGCGAAGAGGAAGCACACCATCCACAACGGTCTGGCTCCGAAGCAGTAGATGGCAGACCGGCCTGGAGGTCGGCGGCCTTCACTCGGGTGAGGTCGAGAAGGTGACCGGGCACTGACAAGTCCGCTGATCGGTCAACAGAACTTCTGATCATCCGCCAGCGGGCCGACGAACGTGTACTTGTCCCTCACATCCCAGCCACCAGTTCCGCCCGGGCCAGATCCAGCACCGCGACGGGGCGTCTACAGATTCACTGGGGGAACACAGCCTCCGTCTCACAGCGCCTCAACCCACCTGGGGTCATCGCCACGGGCTCGGGCGTGGAGCTGGGGGCCGGCGGCGGAGTCGAGGATGCGGGTGAGCACGGTGGCGGGGGCGTCACCCGCACCGCGCTGGTCCGCTCCACCAGCACCAGCCACACCTTCGCCCGCGATGAACTCGATGCCGGCGAGCACCGGCGGGCGCTGCTCGGCCTGTCCGACGAGCTCGGCCTGCGGCTGCGCACCAAATGGCGAACTCGACCTAGAGTTCCGGCTGATCGCCATCACCGCCAACGACGTCCGCTCCGGCCGGCTCACCACCCACGACGTCAACACCCGCGACGTCAACTTCGCCCGCTACTGCGAGGAGTGCCTGCGCGAAGGCATCGATCCGCACACCGCCGTCGAGGCCGAAGCCCTCCGCCCCGGGCTCCTGCGGCAGCGGCTCGACGAAACGATCGAGGGCTTGGTCGACGACGTCGTTCGGCAGTGGAACATCGAGGCCCGCACCGAAGAGGCCGAGCGGGAAATTCTGGACAAGCCGCCTGCCGCCGACGAGAACCAGTAGGACCCGTGCACCACACGTGTTGCATCAGCTACAGTGCTCGCGACCGCTCCTGAGCTGCGGAAACTCCACCCACACACTCGCGGCGCCCCGGAGAAACCTGGAGGACGTGGTCACCAGCGGTGGGCAGATCGTGCTGTCGACCGCGGACCTGCGGAACCTGGGCGCGCAGGTGGATGAGGCCCTGTGCGTGATCGACCGGGAGCAAGGCGGTGCCGAGGCTCTCAAGGCAGAGGGCATCAGTCTGTTGTCACTGCTGTCGGCCGAAGACCTGCGGGCTGCTGCCGTGTCCTGACGCCAGGCCGTGTCGGGCCACCGGCCTGCGACATTGTCCGGAGCATGACGGGGCGGGGAGATCTTCGGACAGGCAGTGGGCGCAGTTGGAGCCGCTGCTGCCGGTGAGCAACAACCGGTGCGGGCGGTGGCGGGACCACCGGCAGGTGGCCAACGGGATACTGCACCGGGTGCGGACCGGGGTGCCGTGGCGGGACCGGCCGGAACGGTTCGGCCCGTGGAAGACCGTGTATGAACGCCATCGGCACTGGTCGGCCGACGGTACCTGGGAGCGGCTGTTCCAGCAGGTCCAGGGCGCTGCCGACGCGATCGACTGGCGCGTCTCGGTGGACTCCACCGTGATGCGCCTGTCGCACCACCGCCACCACATGGACGAGCAACCTCAACCAGGGCCTCTCGCTCGGGTGTTCCACCGCAGCGACCGCCTTTGAACAACTCGGTGCCGACGGCGGGGTTCTACGGGCCCCGGCGGCGGGCACGGTGCCACTTTCATCCCACTGTTTTTCCGCTGGCCTTCCGCGCTGCTGCGCGCTTTCGCGCCTCTTCGAGCGCGGCTTGCCATCGCCTGTTGACCTCCTCAGGCCTTTGGTGCCCGCACTCGATGAGGTTGCCTGCGCTGTCGACGACTTCCGCGTAGCAGTCACCGTTCTCGATCCAGACGGCGACGTTCTCGATCCCCGCCGACCGATCGTCGTCGTCCACCCAGAATGTTATGGAGAAGGCCAGCTCATCGCCGTTGTAGTCGGATCGGACTCGGAACGTCTCGTTGGGCTTGAGCCATCGATCCTCACCAAGTGGCTCGAGCCACATGATGAGCCACCCTTTGGAATCGTTGCGGACATCCATGAGAGCCATGTCCGCACCCTAGCCTTGCCGACGATCATGTAGATAGCGGTGTCGGGTAGCCGCTGCTTCGAGTGCCGGCGTACGTCGTCGTCGCTCAGTTCTCCTCCGGACCGCCACAAGGCCACGACGGTCGTGAGCCGCTGCGGGAAGGTTGCGGGGAGACAGCTCTTTGGGATCTCTCGTCCGACGTCAGCTCGTTGAACTGGGGTCACAAGGGTTGGGTCTACTGCAGGTTTGGGTGACAGTTCGGGTCACGCGGCCTGGCGGGCCGGTGTGGTCATGACGGTTGCGAATTCGACGGGGGTCAGCCGACCGAGTGAGGTTTGTCTGCGGCGTCGGTGGCAGGTCTCCTCGACCCAGCTCACGATCGCGATCCGCAGTTCCTGACAGGTGGCCCAGGCACGGCGATCGAGGACGTTCTTCTGCAGCAGGCTGAAGAACGACTTCATGGCCGCCTTGTCGCCCGCCGCCCCGACCCTCCCTATCGAACCGGTCATCCGGTGTCCGTCGAGCGCCCGGACGAACCTCCTCGACCGGAACTGTGATCCGCGATCGCTGTGCAGAATGCACCCGGCGACGTTGTCACGTCGGGCCACGGTTCAGGACCCGGCACGTCACCGTGACGGGCACCCCGTCACCGGCCAGCGATCGCGTCTTGCTGGGAGCGCGACACCATGCCCCCTCCGGGCTGCTCGACGGCCCGAAGGTCCACCACTACGAAGCACGCTCCGGGCCGCCCTGAGCCGCGAAGCGGCCGTCTCCTGCCACCGGCTTCCACCAGCGACGAGTGCGAGCGGTGCTGCGCAGACTGTCGTCGGTGGGAGCTGGCTGATCGTGGCCCGAGTGCTGCAAGGCGCTGGTGCGGCACTGATGATCGTGGGCCGCGCCTGGTCGGCGCGATCCTCGGTCGGCACGGATCAGTGCCTGGGGGTCGAGCGGGACAGGCGGATCGCCGAGAGGAGGAAGAAGATCCCGCCGAGCGCGGCATAGCCGGCGAGGGAGGTCAGGGAGGGGTTGTCCTGTGTGGCGCTTCGGATGAAGGTCGCGCCGGCGAGGACGGAGATGCCGCCGCTGAGGATCATGGCCCACTGGCCGCCCATGGGTCGGCGCGCGACGCCCACGAGGAGTTGGATGAGGCCGGAGACGACGGCCCAAGCGCCCCAGACACGCAGTACGTCGTCGACGCCCGAGGTGCTGGCGACCGCGACCCCGATGGCGGCGAGCACGCTGGCGGCCATGTTGGCGTACAGGCCCTTGACCGGCCCGGCGGCGCGAGCCGACCTGGCATCCACGACGGCCGCGGCCACGTCGAAGGCGGGATAGAGGAACAGCAGCAACTTGGCCCCGAAGGTGAGCTCGGAGCCGGACACCAGCAGGAGTGCGGCCCAGGCGGCGGCGAAGACGAAGCGGATGACGTACAGCCGACGCAGGGCGGGTGCGGCACCGATGGGCTCGGCGGAGGCGGTGGATGCCATGGGGTTCTCCAATGACTGCGGAACAGAGAGAACGTTCTCTCTTGTACGCAGCCTGGCACGCCCATCCCGTGAAAACAAGAGAGAGCGTTCTACCCGCTACCATGGGTGACATGACAAAGACGGAAGCTGGCACAGGCACCGGCCGGCGAATCTCCGAGGCCCGGGAACGGCTCTTGAGGACCGCCGGGCAGCTCTTCTACGCGGAGGGCATCCACACGGTGGGCGTCGACCGTCTGGTCGCCGAGTCGAAGGTCACCAACGCCACCTTCTACCGCCACTTCCGCAGCAAAGAAGACCTTGCCGTCGCCTACATCAAAGGCGTCGACCAGGCGATCCGCACCCAGATCGGCTCCCTGATGGCCGCGGACGTGCCGACCGACGGCATCCTGCGGGGCATCGGTGTGTCCCTGGTCGAGCAGATCCGCTCGCCCGGTTACCGCGGATGTGCCTTTCTCAACGCGGCAGCGGAATTCCCCGATCCCGACCACCCGGTCCACCGTGCCGTCGTGCAGCACCGCGAGTGGTTCCTGCAGACGATCACCGGACTGTTCGCTGAGATCGCTGCGGCAGAGGCCGATCACGCCGGGCGGCACTTCGTCATGCTCCGTGACGGTGCGGTGAGTGCCGGTTACCTCGGTGACCCCGTTCTGGCCGGCGAGACCTTGCTGCGTGGCATTGAAGGACTGGTTCGGATCCACACCGCCCGTGGGCTCGACGCGCGCGCTGCCTCCGCACCCGGCCAGGCCTCCTGGGCGGCCACGACAATTTCCGACATCGAGTGCTCGCCGCCCAGCGCGTAACCGCGGCCGGGCGCGACCATGCGCGTCGACGTGGCAGGTGGCAAGGCGCTCGGTGAACGTGTTCTGCTCGGCGGAGTCGATGTTCAGCTGGGGTAATTTCACGTAATTCCCCAGGTGCCGGTCTGTCAGACGGCTGCTGACGGGTGTCGTCAGAGGTCGATGTGCTGCTCGGAAGCCGATGCGTCATCGACCGAGCCGTAGCGCAAGACGATGTGTGCCGGGCGGAACGGCACGTCGTGCGAGGGGTGCCATCACGGCGAAGCGTGCCTCGGCGTCCGGTCCGTAGGCGTAGAGGGCCACCCCCCTCGGCATTCGTTTCCGTCGAACTCGCCGACGCCGGCTCGCTCGATCACCTGCTCAGCGGGGTGTAGTGGTCGATGACGGCACGCTCGGTGTCGGCTTCTTCCTCTGTGTTGGCCATGGGCCCGCGAGGGCCACCTCCAAGTACCCGTCAGCATGTCGAGATCACCGCCGGCAGCAACGGCGACGGGGACCAGGCGGCCGTGAAGCCCGGGGCCTGGCTCGACAACACCCGCCGCCGGCCGCCAGGCTGAGCCAAGAACGACGCAGCACTTTCGATGCCCTCGGCATGCGCTGGTAGGAGCCCGGATAGGTGAGGGCAGGCGTCCAGCCCGCTGAGCCGAAGCACGATAGCTGTCACTGATGCAGCCTTGTTGTCACCAGAACCCGGGTTGGGGCACGCGGGGATCACAGCCCAGGTGAGCGTGGCGGCCCCCGGTTTTCGGACCGAGGACCGTCGGACGGATTCAGTTGGGCGGGTCGAGGGAGAACACCGAACGGACCCCCGGCGCCGGGGCTATGCGTTCATTGATGCCCCACAGGCGGCCGGAGGAGGGGGCCCAGGAGAGGTTCTGGATGAGCGGAGGGCCGTACGTGAGCACGTGCGGCGCACTGCCGGGCTTCGCCCAGTGGATGCAGTACGGAAGGTCGGCGGTCGCCGAGTCCTTGGGATCTCGGTCCGCGTATTCGGGGCAGGTGCCGCTGAAATAGAAGTATGT
This sequence comes from Streptomyces sp. NPDC007157, assembly GCF_040634235.1. Classification (NCBI taxonomy): domain Bacteria; kingdom Bacillati; phylum Actinomycetota; class Actinomycetes; order Kitasatosporales; family Streptomycetaceae; genus Streptomyces; species Streptomyces sp. NPDC007157. The sequence continues at coordinate 31,507 of NZ_JBEYFE010000017.1, read as the reverse complement.
GCCGTCGGTCGCCGCTCCCTGCACCCCCCAGACCGGGGTCCGGTAGCCCGCTGTGGCGCGGACGGTGCCTTCGTAATTGGTCGTGCCGTCCGTGTCGAGCAGCGTGTCTGCGGCGTTCAGCGGCCAGCGCACGATCGGGGCGCCGCCCGTCGAACGGCGGAACTCGGACGTGATGAGCCCGTCGGTACCGGTGCGGTCGAGGCTGAGGGAGGTCATGCACGGATTGAGGTCCGTGCAGGGATCGCCCTTGGTTCCGTTGTCGTAGAAACCGATCATGGGCAGGGCCCAGTTGTGCCAGCGAGCGGAGGACTTGCCGTCGCTGATCCCGACGGACTCGCGCGTGTTGTCCGACATCCGCCACAGGTGGCGCAGGTCGTAGACCTGGATCTGGTGTCCGCTCGCCACGAACAGCCTGTTGCCGTACCAGGCGATACCGTCGGCGTGACCGGCGAACGGGCTGTCGGCGGCGCCCACGGCCTGGAAGTTCCCCGTGGTCTGGGTCTCCATGTAGGGATCGACCAGCATGACGTGGTTATAGATCGTGTGGTCTCCGCCGTCGTTGTCCACGACGGAGATCCGGGCGAACTCGTTGCTGCCGGTGTTCCTGCTGTGCCAGGACGCGATGTAGACGTACTTGTCGAGCCACTTGCCGTCGGGCTGGGCGTCATGCGATCCGGTGATGCCCTGGGGCACCCAGTTGCCGGTGGTGTCGTCTGCTTGTTCCCAGCAGAAGCCGTCGACGCGGTAGGACGTGTTGAGGTTCTGGTTGCCGTGGCACAGGTACGGGCGGCCGCTGTGCCCGCTCCCGCTGAGCAGGGGCGCCAGCGAGTTGTACGCAGTCACCTTGCCGCTCGCCTCGACGGCGTCGATGGCGCGCCACCGAGACGCGAAGTCCCCGGCTGTGAGGGTCATCTTGCCGGGGTCGGATATCGGGTCCAGGGTGCTGGCCGCCGCGGCCGGCTGTGCTCTCGCCAGCATGAGCAGGAGTAATCCCAGGGTGAGCCCGACCGCCAGGTGAACCCTGAGCATCCGCTGTGTGATTGCTATGTGCATGGCAGTGAAGAGTAGCCAGGCCGTGCGGCAGGTAATACAGCGGGTCCGGGTGTTCCCTGAGTCCGAGCGGCCGTTCGCCCGCGCGACGCAGGCGGGTCTGGGCCAGGACTCTTGTGGGAGCTGTTTCAAGCGGCGGTGCTGCATCAGCCGGCCGAAGGTCCGCTCGATCACCCACCGCTTCGCCAGGGGCTCGAACCCCTTCGTCCGTGGGCGCTGGACTACCTCCACGTCGATGCCGAGTCCGGCGCCGTGGTCAAGGGTGCTGCTCTGGTATCCGCTATCGGCCCAGACCTTGGTCACGCTGGGATGGGTTGCGGCCGGCTGGGGGCAAGCCGTACCTTCCCGGCAGCGTTGCCCATGATGGTCAGGCGTGAGAAGGTGCCGCAGCCGGAGTCGCCGAGGCCCCCCCGTCCCACCGCGCTCACAGGTGACCTCCGCCCTCGCACGGCGGAAGGACAGGCCCGCTCACCATGGCCGAAACCCCCGACGACGTCCCCGGGATAGCCAGCGAGGGCCACTTCGCGGCATTCGCCCGCAGGTACCAATACCTCGACCTGTTCGCCCGATTTCTCGGCAACCCGTTCGAGCTTCTGTGCGGCCTGGCCCAGTGCGCCCTCGAAGCGTACGATCCCGGGATCGTGCTGGAACGACTGGCGATCACCGGCCCGCCCTATCCCCTCGCGGACACCCACCTCGACTGGGACGACCCGGTGCCGGAGAGCCGGTACATCATCACCTGGGTCGCCCTGTTCGCCCCCGTGACTCTCAGGGTGTGGACCCCCGCCGTCGGCACTCACGTCCTGCAGGGCGCACTGACCTGCGTCATCGCCAACCTCAACCAGCCCGAAGACGACCGCATGGTGCGGTCCTGGCTCGATCTGGACGAGCACACCCCGAGCCGCCTTCTGAAGCCGGACAGCGACCTGCTCCGCAGCCGCCTGTTCAGCGTCGGCGAATGGCTCCCCACCGACTACCCGTACGGATCCCCCGAACGCGAGGGCCGGGGCACGACCTGACGTGCCCCTCCGGAGTCAGGCTCGCGGCTTGGTCGAAAGCGGCCGACTCACCCTCTCCTTCCAACCACCGGGTGAGCCATTGCGACCACGCTGATCCCCGCCTCCCGCTGGGCCGGCAGTGCCACTGGTCATGTTCGAACAGCACTCGCGAGTGGCCTCAGCTGCATCAATGGTTTCGGGCCGGGCCGGGTGGTGGGACGGCAGCGCGTGAGCCGGCGGAGCATGAGGCCGATCATCGCCCAGCGGATCATGGTCTCCGATCGTGCCGGGCCGGCCTCGTAGTCCCTGGCCAGGCGCCGGTGGGCGGTCAGCCATGAGAAGGTGCGCTCGACAGCCCACCGCTTCGGCTGGACCCGGAAGCCGCGCTGATCGGGATCGTTGCGGACGAGTCGCCGCGTCAGCGGGGCGGAGCGCGGATCCCTCCAGGACCGGGCGGCCCATTCTGGTGTTGCCGATCGGGTTCACACGTACGGTGTGCACCCGCGCCCCTGGCCGGCCTCACAAGGAGAACTCGCGTATCACCGTGTTGCGGAACACCGCGCTGCCGCCGATCGTGAACAGCGCGAGCCGGGTGTCCAGCAGGTACGGGAACACCTGGCTGGTGTGCACGTAGCGGCCGTCGTCGACGAACATCTCCACCGACGTGCGGTCCACCAGGATGCGCAGCTTCACCGTGCCGGCGGACGGGTCGAACGGGGTGTGGCTCTCCTGCCACTTGCCGGACGTGTCGGCGTTCACCGTGTTGCGTCGGTTGAGGAAGGCGTAGTCGGCGTAGATCCCGGCATCGATGTGCCGACCGCCGTCGGGTGAGCGCCTCAACTGGAGCCCGGCGCCGGTGAGTTGGGACCAGGTGATCTCGGTCGTCACCTCGTAGGAGATACCGGTGTAGTCGAGCACCTTCGTGCCGTCCACGGTCACGTCGCCCAGGTTCACGGTGCGGGAGACATGCGAGTCGAGGCCGGCGACGGGCCGGGAGGCGAGGTAGTAGGTGCCGTCGGCCTTCTTCAGGGTGATCTCGCGGACGATGGAGTCGGTGCCGTTGAAGCCGTCGCAGTCGATGGTGGGGGTGGTGTCGGCGTAGTCCCAGTTGTTCACCCACCCGATCGCGTACCGGGCAGCCGCGTCCACCGCACCGCTCGCGTCCCGCTTCTCGAAGGTGACGGCGGCGTACCAGTCCCAGCCGTGGTCGAGCCACTGCGGCTCACTCGCCTCGGCGGTGAACGCGCTGCCGTCGAAGGAACCCGTCCAGTAGGCGTACGTGTTGGGCAGCCCCGAGCCCTTCCCGTTGGCGCTCGCGCCGAGCACCCATTTCACGGTGCCGTCGCCGGCGGTGATGCGGAACAGGTCGGGGCACTCCAGGACGCCGATGCCGTCGTGGACGAAACCGTTCACGTACGTCCAGGACTTGAGGTCGTCGGAGTGGTAAAAGCCGATCTTGTCGTTCTCGGCGAGGGCCATCACCCAGCGGCCCCGGTCCTCGTCGCGGATCACCTTGGGGTCGCGGAAGTCGGCGACGCCGGGGTTGGGCAGGACGGGGTCGGTCCCGTAGTTGTCGAAGGTGAGACCGCCGTCGGTCGAGTAGTACAGGAACTGCTCCTGATGGTCGGTGCCGCCGCCGGGGGACATGGTGACGATGACGACGACCGCGCCCGCGCCGAATCCGGCCGTGTTGCCGGTGTCGACCACCGCCGAACCCGACCAGAGATCGCCGTTGACCGTGGTGTCCTTGGGCACGGCGACCCCGCGGTCGGCGAAGGAGACCAGGTCCTTGGTGGTGGCCAGGCGCCACGCGGTGCCGACGACACCCGTGAAGTAGTCGGCGTTGTAGAGGTAGTAGTAGTGGTACTCGCCGTCGATCCAGACGGGCCGCTGCGGGTCGTTCTTCCACTGGTCGGGGACCGTGAAGTGGTACGCGGCGCGGTAAGTCGCCCCGCTCGCCGCGGACTTGGTCCTGTTCTTGGCCGTGGCCCCGGGTTTGGGTTTCGGGGCGGCCGTGGCCGTTCCGGTGGGCAGCAGCGCGGCGGCGGTGCCCGCCGCCGATCCCGCGAACAGTGATCTCCTGGAAATCCCCGATGTTCCGGGCATGACGCATCGATCCTCTCGTGGCGGCCCATGAGGGCCCGTGGCGGCTCGTCACGCACGTGAGTGCGGCTCACAACGCGGAGGGCGTGAAAAGCGGCTCGTGTGAACGAGGACTGTAGACCTAACTCGTTAAAGGTCAAGCGTTCCCGACCCTTGACAGGCCTGCCGTCCGGTTCCCATCATCTGGGGCATCAACCCTGATCTAACACGAGTTAGGCCCTGTTTGATGACTGACTCGCACCTCCTTCGCCGCACGCTGCTGCGGTACGGCGCGTACGGGGCCGGAGCAGCCGCCCTGGCCGCGACCGCCGCGAGCTGGGACCGGCTCACGGGAGCCGACATCCCCGGCCGTGACGACGGCTCCCTCGTCGTCGCCACCCTCGGCTCCGCCTTCGACCCGGCCACCGTCGACGCCCTCACCAAGGGCTTCCACCGGCTCCACCCCGACATCCCGCTGAGGGTGAACGCGGTGCAGGCCGTCGACTGGTCGGATTTCTTCGCGAAGATCCTCACCCAGATCGCCGCGGGCACCGCCCCCGACCTGGTGTATGTGGCCACCGAGGGCGTGCAGTTGTTCGCCCGGCGGCTCGGCGTGGCCCTGGACCGCTGGGTGCGGCGGGACGCGGCGGAACTGCGTGAGTACTTCGCCGACGTCCACCCCTCGCTGGTGGAGTCGATGATGTACGAGGGCAACCTCTACCAGCTGCCGATGGAGTTCAACGCCGCCGACATGTACCTCAACAAGCAGGTGCTGAAGCGGGCAGGCGCAGGGTTCCCGGCGGCCGACTGGAGCCGCGACGACTTCACCGCGCTGCTGCGGGAGTTGAAACGTACCGGTGGCTCGCACTTCACGCCGTACTTCTGGACCAACCGGCTGTGGGGCGGCGTGGTGCCCTGGCTCTTCGCGAACGGCACGAACCTGCTGAAGGAGTCGAAGGCACCCGGCGGCTCCTGGCTGTGGGACACCTTCTACCCGGCCGCCGACCGGCAGGGGCGCGGCGGGGGCTTTCGCTGGACGACCCCGCAGGCCACCGCCGACCGGGTCGAGGAGGCGTACGACTACCTCGCCTCCCTCGTCCAGGAGAACCTGTGCACCCGGCCCGAGGGCGGCAACGGCAGCAACCTGGTCGGCGTGTTCTCCACCGGCCGCGTCGGCGTCACACCGGCGGGCGGCTTCTGGGCGGGCGGCCTGCAGCTGGCCGGCATGCGGGCCGCCGACTACGACGTGCAGTACTTCCCGCGCTGGCGTACCCAGCGCCACCAGTTCGGCGCAGCGGGCTACGCGCTGCTGCGCACCTCCAAGAAGCAGGAAGCCGCCTGGGAGTTCATCAAGTACGCGGCCCGCAAGGACACCATGACCCGGCTGTTCCGGAGCAACCAGACAACCCCGGCCCGCCGTTCGATGCTGAACGCCGCCCGCTACGCCGCGAGCGGCCCGGCGCACTGGCAGGTCTTCTACGACACCCTCGACCGGTTTCCCGACACCGGCCCGATCCCCGCGCCGCCGCAGGTCGCCGAGGTGACCGACGTCCTGCTCAAGTACACCGGCACCGCGCTGGCCTCGCCGCGTGCGGTGGGTCCCGCGCTACGCCGGATGCAGGGCGACCTGGAGCAGGCCATGGAGCGTGAGGTATGACGAACACCCAGGTCCCGGCCGTACGTCCACGGCCCGCCGCGCCACCCGCCGCCGTGCGGCCGTCCGTCCGCGACCGCGGCGCCCGGCTGCTGGCCGCGCTGTTCCTGGCGCCCACGGTCGTGGGCATCGTCGTCTTCACGGTCGTGCCGATCATCGGGTCCATCGTGCTGAGCCTGTTCCACTGGAACGTGATCGACCCGCCCCGTTTCGCCGGCGGCGCCAACTACCGTACGACGTTCACGGATTCGACCGTCCTGGTCTCCTTCCGCAACACGCTCGTCTTCATGGTCCTCGCGGTCGCGCTGCAACTGCTGATCGCATTGTCGCTGGCGCTCGCGCTGAACGGGCGGATGCCGGTGTGGCTGCGGTCGGTGTTCCGTTCGGCGTTCTTCTTCCCGCTGGTGCTGTCCGCCGCGTCCATCTCGGTGGTGATGAAGTACCTGTTCAACCAGGACTTCGGGGTGGTGAACTGGCTGATCGGCCTTATCGGCGTCACGCCCGTGCCCTGGCTGACCTCGGAGCACGCGGCGATGGCCACGGTGATCCTGGTCTACGTCTGGCAGCAGTTCGGTTTCTCGTTCCTGCTGTTCGTCGGCGGTCTGAACAACATCCCCAAGGAGATCCACGAGGCCGCCGCCCTCGACGGCGCGACCGGCCTGCGCAAGCACCTCGGCATCACACTGCCGCTGCTGTCGCCGACGCTGCTCGTCGCGTCGGTGGTCGGCATCATCAACGCCCTGCAGGTCTTCGAACAGCCCTACGTCCTCACCGACGGCGGACCCGGCGACGCCACCCGCACCGTGGTGATGGTGATCTACGAGAGGGCCTTCGAGCAGCTCGACTTCGGCGAGGCATCCGCGGTGGGCGTGCTGCTCTTCGTGCTGATCATGGCGGTCACCGCCGTCCAGTTCCGGCTCAGCCGGCGTTTCGTCCACTACCAGTGAGCCGGTGAGCCGCATGAGCCAAGCAACCCCGACCCTGAGTCGCGTACGTTACTCACTCACCCCCTGGGCCCGGATCGCCGGACTGACCGTGTGCGCCCTACTGACGCTCGGCCCGGTCATCTGGACCGTCGCCACCTCCCTGCGCACCCCGGCCCAGTCCTTCGACCTGCCCCCGCAGATCATCCCGACGCACCCGACGACCGCGGCCTACCGCGGGGTCTTCCAGCAGATCGACGTGTGGCTGCTCGCCCTGAACTCCACGCTGGTGACGGCACTGATCGCCGTCGGCCAGATGATCACGGCGGGCCTGGCCGGATACGCCTTCGCGCGCCTGGAGTTCCGGTTCAAGAAGCCGCTCTTCGGCCTGGTCCTGGCGACCATGATGGTGCCGTTGCAGGTCACCATCGTGCCCGTGTTCCTGGTGCTGAAGTCGATGGGCCTCACCGACACGCTCCTCGGCCTGATCATCCCGGCCTTCCCGACGGCCTTCGGCACCTTCCTGATGCGCCAGTACTTCCTCGGTATGCCGAAGGACCTGGGCGAGGCGGCCATGCTGGACGGCGCGGGGCCCTGGCGGATCTTCCGCTCGGTGTACGCGCCGCTGGCCACTCCCGGCCTGGCGATCGTCGGCGTGCTGGCCTTCAACTACCACTGGAACGAGTTCTTCCGCCCGCTGATCCTGGAGACCTCCAGCCAGAACTACACGCTTCCGCTGGGTCTGGTCTCCCTGCAGGGCAACCTCGGCACCGGGTCGATCTCGGTGGTCCTGGCCGGGGTCGTGCTCTCGATGCTCCCCGCCGTCGCCGTGTTCGCCGTCGGCCAGCGCCCTCTCCGCGAAGGCATCACCTCGGCAGGAGTCAACCGTTGAGCAATGACCCCAACGCGCCGCGCTTCAGGGTCCGTCCGCCCGTCGGCTGGATCAACGACCCCAATGGGCCGTTCCGTTGGGGGGACCGCTACCACCTCTTCTACCAGCACAACCCCGACGCACCGGTGCACGCGAACGTCCACTGGGGTCATGCCTCCAGCACCGACCTCGCGCACTGGGAGCATCACCCGATCGCGCTCGCCCCGACGCCCGGCGGACCCGACGAGGCCGGCTGCTGGTCGGGCTGCGTGACCGACGACGCCGGCACACCGACCGCCGTGTACACGGGAGTCGACCATGCCCACACCGGACTCGGCACCATCTGCCTGGCGCGGGCGGCGGACCCGGACGACGAGCGGCTGACCGAGTGGAAGCCGCTGCCGACGCCGGTGGTGACAGGGCCGCCGCCGGGACTGGACGTGGTGATGTTCCGCGACCCGTTCGTCTTCCGCTGCGGGGACAGGCGCTGGGCCCTCGTCGGGGCCGGGCACGCCGACGGCACGCCGTCGGTCCTGCTCTACGACTGCGACGACCTGACCGAGTGGCGGTTCGCCGGTGTACTGCTGGACGGCAGGGACCCGGTGGCCGCGGGCGCGTTCGGCGACAAGGCGGTGGGCTGGGAGTGCCCGCACCTGTACCGGACAGCAGGCGGCGACCACGTGCTTCTGGTGTCCCTGTGGGACGGAGATCCCTGCTCCACCGGATACCTGACGGGCCGTCTGCAGGCCGATGGTCAGGGCTCGTTGAGGTTCGTGCCGCGCGTCGGCGGCCGGCTCGACCAGGGGCGGGACTTCTACGCTCCCGCCGTGCTCCAGGAGCCGGACCGCGCACTGCTGTGGGGCTGGTCGTGGGAGGCCCGCCCGCAGGAGGAGATACAGCGGGCCGGATGGGCGGGCGTACTCACCGCGCCACGGGTCGTCGACGTCCACCCCGACGGTTCACTGCGTGTGAGTCCGGCTCCGGAACTCGACTCGCTGCGCCCGGTCGAGCCGTTCGTCACCGCGCCGGGCCGGATTCCGCTTCCCCACACGTACGACCTGACGATCACCGTCTACGAACCGACCACGGTAAGCCTGCTCCGGGACGTGTCGGGCCGCGAGCTGACCGTCCGGGCGGACCCTGCCTCGGGGACCGTCGTCCTCGACCGCAGTGCCTGGCCCCGGACCGGCAGGGAAGGCTCCGCCCCGATCACCGCGCACGTGCCGAAGGCGCCGGAACTCGCACTCCGACTGCTCGTCGACGGCTCGCTCCTCGAACTCTTCGTCGCGGAACGGGCCATGGTCACCGAGCGCGTCTACCTGCGCCCCGGCGACATCGCCGAGCTGGCCGTCGACGGGCCGCGTGTCCGGGTCACCGGGTGGGCGCCGGACCCACGGAGGCGCGGCTGACCACAGGGCAGGCCAGGCGCCGGACGGTCGCGGGCGGCGTAGGGCCGGCTTCGATGGCGTCCAGGAGCAGCCGGGCCGCCGCCTCGCCCATCGCCCGGTGCGGCAGTGCGACCGAGGTGAGCGGCGGGGTGAGGAACGCGGCCATGTGCTCCTGGTCGTCGTAACCGACCACCGACAGATCGGCGGGCACGTCGATCCCGAGCCGGGTCGCGGCGTGCAGGACACCCGCCGCGACCCGGTCGTTGTAGCACAGGACGCCAGTGGGGCGGCGGCCCGGCTCGACCCCGTCGAGCAGGCGCAGCGCCCCCGCGTATCCCGCGGAGATCTCCCCGCCGCCGCGCACGATCCACTCCGCGGGCAGGGTGACGCCCTCGGCGCGCAGCGCGTCCCGGAAGCCGCGGGTACGTTCCACCGAGGCGATGTCGTCCAGACCGCCGATCACGGCGAGCCGGCGGTGGCCCGCACCGAGCAGCAGCCGGGCCGCGCTGCGGCCACCTGCGCGCTCGGCAGGGACCACGGCGGGCAGGGAGTCGTCCTCGGGCAGGCAGTTGGCCAGCACGGAGTGGGTGCGGTGCAAGCCTTCGGGGACGCGGACCCGGCGCAGTGACATGGCCGCGTAGATGATGCCGTCCACGCGCCGGTCGAGAAGTTCCGCGACGGCCGCGTCCTCCTTGGCCGGATCACCGCCGGAGTCGACGGTGAGGACGAGATGGTCGCTGTCCCAGGCGGTCTCCATGGCGCCGCGCAGCAGCCGACCGGCGAACGGCGAGGACGCGATCTCGTCGGTGACCAGCCCGATCACGGCCGTACGGCGACGGCGCAGACCGCGGGCCACCGGGTCGGGGCGGTAGCCCAGCCGGGCCGCTGCCTGCCGGATTCGTTCCTGGGTGGCGGGGGAGAGGTTGCCCTCGGCTCGGCCGTTGAACACGAAGGACACCGCGGTGTGCGACACGCCGGCGAGCCGGGCGACGTCCCGTGACGTCGGGCGCCCGGTACCCGTGCTCCTGCTCTCCTCGGCACCGCCCACGCCGTCCGCCGCCCTCACCCAGCCCGTCCCTGTCGATCACCGTCCACCCTATCCGCGGGGAGCGCCACGGCACACGGGAGATCCTCAGGGCGCCGCGGCGTGGGCGTCCGATTTGATCACCGGATACCGCGCAGGGCGGGGACCGCTTCGGACTGGGCGTAAGCACGTCGTCCGTCGGCGATGCCGACCCACCGGCCCGGTGGAGGGTAGCGCGGGCCGAGCCGCGCAAGCCGCTCACGACGACCGGGCTGTGGTGGTGGACCTGACTGGCGCCCTCGCTAAGGGTGACGTCCTTGGTCCGGTGGACGGTGTTCTCGATGACCCAGTGCACGCGTGCCCGGGCCGCGATCTTCTTCGCGGTGGCCTGCTCGGCGAGCAGGCCGGTGACAGCGTAGGCGGTCTCGGCCTGCCGCTCCTTCTCGCCGATGCGGCGGCGCTTGCGGCGGACGCACACCACCTGGCGGGCATGCGGGAAGCGCGGTCTGCTGACGGTGACGATCTTGACTTCGCGGATCTCTTCCCAGGGGTTCGTGGTCCGTAGGTGAAGCCGGCCGGTCGTCACGGGACATCGAGGTCGAGCTCAACAACTCGCCGCAACCGCTCGTTTCGCGGACTCCACCCAGGAAAACACGGTTGAGTAACCGATATTCATCTTTTTCACCCCCCGCCTTCGACTATTCTCCGAAGGATTCCCCAGGGCCGTGCCGGGGCCGCCGGAGGTGGCTTCGCCTCAGGGCCGGGCGGCAACTCGCCGGGCGGAGTCGTGTGTTCTCCTTCCCGTCCCCCGATCGTGCCCGACGGCCTTCCCGGATTCTCGAAGGAGCATGAATTGCGTGTGAATGTGCGTGTGCGACGGCGCCCGCAACTGACGGGGTTTCGCGCAGTAGCAACGGTTGCGGTGTCCGCGGCCCTCGTCGTGCCCCTCGCTGCGACCCCGTCGAGTGCGAACACGGTGCACGAGAGTGTGGCGGTCCGCGAGAGTGCGGCCATCGGCCCTCGGACGCCCTCGGCGGTCCGACAGGACGGCACTGCGCAGACACGCGCTCACCTGCGGGAGTTGGCGCGGAAGTTGGTGGAAGAAGGAGTGCCTGGGGTCATCGTGCGGGTGGACGACGGTCACGGCAGGCCCATCGAGATCTCCGAGCAGGCCGCCTGGACGAAGAAGGACCATCGGCTCAGGGCGGACGACGAGGTGCGAGAAGCGTCCAACACCAAGACGGTGATGGCCACCCTCGTCCTGCAACTGGTCGCTGAGCACAGACTCGCCCTCACCGACCCGGTCGACAAGTGGCTGCCCGGCCAGGTACGCAACGGCAGAGCGATCACCCTGCGCATGCTGCTCAACCACACCAGTGGGCTGTTCGACTACACCGACGACCCCGCCCTCGCACCGGCCCTCACTGGCCGGGACTCCCACGTATGGACGTCGAAGGAAATCCTGAGCCTGGTGAGCAGACACCCGGCACTGTTCGAGCCCGGCACCGAGTGGTCGTACAGCAACACCAACTACATCGCGATCGGTGCCGTCCTGGAGAAGGCCACCGGTAAGAAACTTGCGGCGCTGGTGCGGGAGCGGATCGCCGGACCCCTGGGGCTCCGGCACACCTTCTACGCCACCGGCTCCGCCTGGCACGACCGGCACGCGCACGGCTACGAACCTGACGCCGCCCACATGCCACCGGACGTCCCCGACGAGTTCAGGAACTACGCCGGACCGCAGCACGACGACCACGTGGACGTCACCGGCGACTACGTCACGGCCGACGGAGCGGATGCCGCGATCGTGTCCACCGCCGGTGACTGGTCCCGTTTCTACGGCGCGCTGATGTCGGGCCGCCTGCTGCCCGCCGCCCAACTGGCCGAGATGCGCACCACCGTGCCGGAGGACGGGCCGGGGGACCCGGACGAGCTCGGCTACGGGTTGGGCATCGAGACGGCGAAGACCGACTGTGGCACGGTCTGGGACCACGTCGGCGTCGTCCCGGGCTATGCGACCTACAACGTCACCGATTCCACCGGCCATCGCACGGCCGCCTTCTTCTTTGCCACGTCCACTCTCAACAAGCAGGCGCACCAGACCGGCGCGGCCCTGATGGACGCGGTCAACTGCGCCATGTTCGACTGACCAGTGCGTTTCCGTGGGAGCCGCCTCCGGATCATGATGTGAGACGCGCAACTGAGCGGGTTTAACTTGGTTGATCGGGCAGCGAGTTGCCGTGGGGGTGGTGTCCGGGAACAGGTGCACGTGGAACGAGGAGCGGGCGACGGGATCCGGTCGGTCGACCGGACCCCCGCTGTCAGCCGATGCTCAGGTCGTCGATGTAGCCGCGGTAGCCGCCGGTCGCGCCCGGGTGGTCGAAGCCGACGAGCACCTTGCTGATCGCCTGCCCCGCCCCGACCGTGCCGAGGTTCACGGTGACGTGGTTCCACCTGTCGAGCGCGAGGCGTCCGCATTGCCCAGCCGGATGGATCCCGTTGCCGGACTGGTCGGTGGCTCCGGAATCCCGCAGGGCGCTGCCGTCGGTGAAGATCAGGTCGATGGCGACGCAGGTGCTGCTGCCGGATCCGGCGGACACCCAAGGTGTGGTGGCATCGGACTGCGGGAAGATCCAGTAACTGAGTGTCGTGTCGCCGCGGACGGTGAGCGGTGCACCGTTGAAGCCGTAGACCTGCAGGTACGCGTGGTCGTACGAGCCGCCGTTGGCGTAGCCCGAGTACATCAGCGCCGCGTCACCGGTGTGGGCCTGTTCACCGGTCCGCACGGCCGCCTGGGGGCCGGTAAGGCCGCAGCACAGGCCGGTGATCCCGTAGTTGCCGTCGCCCTTGGTGTCGACGTCGTCGACGGTGTCGGTCCAGGTCGGCTGGGTCTGTCCGGTCTCGAAGCCGGTGGTGAGCGAACTGGTCGTCCCGGCCTTGGCCGGCTGGGACAACGCGTGCCGGACGGTGGCCTCGCTGGTTCCGACCGGAGCGAGGTCGATGGTCTGGCCGACGGTGGTGTGCAGTTTGATCGTGGTGCCCGAGAGAGTGCCCTTGTGGACGCCGTCTACGTAGTACTCCATGGCCTTGCCGGGCCAGGGGTTGGTGACGGTGAGGTTCTTACCGGACTGGCTGGTGATCCGGACGTATTCGACGGCGTTGTCGCGGATGCTGCTGGAGACCAGGAAGTTGTCGTAGGCGAGCAGGCCGCCGAACTTGGCGTTTGAGTTCGCGGGCCAGTTCGGGAAGACCTTGATGTCGTGCTGGAAGGACTGCAGGAGCATCTCGTCGAGCCCCGAGGTGGTGACGTTGAGGTTCTCGATGCCGCCGCCGTAGTGGTGCACCGCCATGTTCGAATACGAGGAGGCGGTGGCCTCGGCGTGCAGTTCCTCCATCAGCGTGCTGGGGTTGTAGCCGACCATCGCCGCGGCCGCGTACAGGGTGGCCGGGGAGTTGTCGCTGTGCCAGTTGTTCAGCTGCGTGACGGTGTCGCGCGCGGTCCGAAGCAGGTCGGCGGAGCTGTTCAAGCCCACTTGCAGGCCCGGGTAGACGGCCTGCACGGCCACGTCGTTGCCGTCGCTGACCCAGCCGGACCCTTCGGAGGTCTGCCGGAAGACGGTCTGGCCGTTGCGCTCCATCGTGGGCAGCGGCGCGAGGTGGCTGTCGATGTGCTGCCAGGTGCGGACGAGCGAGTCGTCGGTGTGCAGGTCCTTGCTCATGTCGATCAGACCCTGGAACAGCAGGTGCACCAGTCCGAGGGAGAGAATGCTGTTGGTCTGCGGGTAGACGCCGCCCTCCTGCGGCGCGTCGTTCTCGATGCTGTACGTGCCCGTGGCCGCGTCCCAGGTCAGGTAGTCCTGCCAGAACAGTCCGACCTGCCGGAGGTAGGGCAGGACCTTGCGCGCGTAGGAGGCGCTGCGGGTGTACTCGTACTTCATGACCATGTCGCTGGCGAAGTTCACGGCGTCGGACTTCTGGTTGTACAGGTCGTCTGCGGCGCTGGTGCCGTTGGGAGATATGCCCACCGGGTACAGCACGCCCTGGTAACCGGCTGCCGCCGCCTTCGCCTTGCCTCTCGGCATCCAGTCCAGGATCGGGTCGTCGTAATTGCCCATCTGGGCAACGTGGTTGGTGGACAGCGCCGGATAGAACGCCGCTTCGTAGTTGTAGTTGGCGTGATAGTCGCCGAACCAGTTCATGGCCCCGGTGGTCCAGTTGCCCCACAGACCGGGAGCGTACTTCCCGGCGCGCGAGACCGAGCCGAGCAGATACAGCGAGCCGTACCAGCTCTTCTCCACGGCCTGGTCGGGGATCTGCACGAACGACCGGGACCAGTACGCACGCCACCAGGACTCATGGGCCGCGTACAGCTTCGCCAGTGAACCGTCGGTCAGTGTGGCGGCCGTCGAGTGGGCGACGGACCGGTAGCGGGGCGTGTCGTGACTGCTCTGTATCGCCGCCGCGAGGGTGTAGGTCACGCCGGGCTTGAGAGTGAGGCTGATCCGGTCGCCTGACGGTCTCGCGGACGTGCCGCGCACGTTCGTCGCGATACGAGCGTGGGGGTTGCCCGGCGCGTCGGTGGCGCCGGCCTGCACATCGGCGTCAAGGACACCGTCGTCGCTGGAAGTCGCCGGAGTCTTTCCGAGGCCGTCCTGCACGGTGACGGTCGCGTCCTGCGCGCGTGAGCCGGACAGCCGCAGCGTGGTGACGAAGAGGTTCTGGGTGGCCGAGACCCAACTCCTTGACGAGAGCGTCTGGTCGCCGAGCGTGTAGGTGCCCTCGACCTGCGCCTGCGCGATGTTCTGTACGACGTGATGGTCGGCGCCGGCCAGCCCCGGGACGGCGAGCACGATCCGGCCCAGCGGCTCGATGCCGTTGGTCGCGGTGGAGAAGAAGTCGTTCTTGCCCAGGTAGAAGGTCTGGTCGTCGATGGAGCCGCCGACCGCGACGCCGACGTCGCCGTTGCCCATCAGCGGGGCGTCGACGGTCTCGCCGTTGGCCAAGGTGGTGGGCGGGGAGTGCCACTCGCCCTGGAACCGCGCAACGGTGCGCAGCGCCTGGGCCGCCGTGGGGTCGCTGAGCGCCGGTACGGCGGCTGCGGCCGACGTGCTGCCTTGGACGGCGGTGAGGCCGATGGCAACCAGGGCCGCGGCCAGCAGGGTGCTGATGCGTCGCCGGTGACGAAGTGAGGATGCCACTTCATGTGACCTTTCTGCTCGTCGTACATCCGGATACCGCTCTCCTTGAGCGGGCGTGTGAGAGCGGCGGGGTAGCCTCGCGCAGGGTGGTGCCCTCCAGCCCGGCCGGAGCCTGCGGGTCCTGGGTGTCCAGCCACAGGTCGACGGCGCCGACGAGGCTGTCGCGGTGCCGGTCCAGGACGGGCCGGTCGACGTAGAACGGCCGGCGTGTGGTGCCCGCTCCGGTATCGGCCGGCTGCCCCACATTGCGCCCGGTCCCGCCGGTGATCCCGGCCTCGGCGTAGCGCTTGGGCAGGTCCGCGTACCAGAGCCGGTCGTACGGCACGAGGGCCGCTCCCGGTCCGGCGACGACCGTGACGGCATCGGGCGGGGGCCTCGGGCTGCGGCAGGCCGGTGAAGAAGTCGGCGAGCCCGGCCCGCGACAGCGCGGCGAAGTCCGGCTCGTCCGCCGGCTCCGCGGACGCGGTGAGGGCGAGGATGTCCTGCCAGGGTGCGAAGTGTTCGCGCGTGTCGATCTGCTTCGAGGGGATGTCGCGGGCGGCCAGCGCGTCGCGGATGCCGCTTGTGACCGTCTCGCCGTCGACGACCACCGGGCCGTCGACGGCGAGGACCTGCCCGGGAGCGAGCCCGGCGACCGCGTCCCGGTGTCCGGCACCGACCTCGCCCGTGACACGGTGGCAGGGGTCGGCTTCGTAGCCGCGAACTGACGGCATGACGATGTCAGCCTCTCTGCCAGTACGGTCTGGGGCGGTCAAGCGAGCGGACCGAGTTGCGTGAGTGTCCCGACGCCCTCGACGGACAAGGTGGCGGGCAGTGGCGCCCACCCGCCGGCGGCGAACGTCGGGTTGATGTCGAACAGGGCCGAGAGCACCGCCTCCGCGCCGGCCGCGCCCGCGATGTTGTCGCGGGTGGCGGTGCCACGCTCGGCCACCCGTGCCTGGTACTGCCCGTCCGGACCGGTGACGATCTCCATGGCCTGGCCCCACAGCCCACCCGAGGCGGCGGCGGACAGGCCGCGCAGAAGGGCGATCGCGCGGTCGCGATAACCGAGGCGGGCCAGGCCGTGTGCGGTGATGCCGGGCCAGGCGGCGAAGGCGCCGGCCGCGCCGTGGTCGGGACGGTCGGAGGCGGCGGCGATGGGATCGTCGGGGCTGAGTGCCCGCATCCATCCGCCCGCCAGGAGACGGCCGGTGACGAAGTCGGCCATCTCCCGGCGCGCCCCGTCCGGAAGTTCGCGGGACAGTGCCGCCGTGACGAGGCCGAAGTCCAGGCAGTGCCCGATGGTGTCGGTCCCGTCCGGGCGGAGTATCCGCCAGCGGCCCGACCCGGCGTACAAGTCCACTAGTGCGTGGGCCAGTTGACCGGCGTCGGTGTCAGCCCGGTCGGCATCCTTTGCGCGGCCGAGCCGCCGGTACAGTGCGGCCAACGAGCGCGTCGAGGCGACGTACGCGCCGTTGAAGGAGGCGACGACACCGGTGTAGGTGGGCACGCACTCCAGCAACTGCCACGGATCGTCACCGAAGTCGGCGAGTACGCCCCCGGTGGCCGGGTTCCGCCGCTCGCGCCACCCCAGCCCGAGCCGCTCCAGGTGGGTGAGAACGGTCGCCCCGCCGGTCGTCTCGTCGAGGAAGGCGAGGTCGCCGGTGACGCAGACATAGTGCTCGACGAGCCGGAACAGGGCGTAGTCGGTGGAGCTGTAGGCATTGCCCAGGGGCCCGCCGCCGAGGTTCTCCACACCGAAGGAGTCACGGTAGGGGCCGGCCAGAACCCGCAGCAGCCAGGAACGCAGCCCGGCCGGTTCCAGCAGGGCGTACAGGCGGCTCCACTCGCAGTGGTCCCAGAAGTAGGTGGTCGTGGGGCCGAGCCGGGGGCCGCCGGTGAGGAACACCGGCTCGCCGGGCCGGATGCGGGTGTTGCGCAGGTACAGCGCCTGCAGAGCTCCCATGTAGTAGGTGCGCGCGAGCCCGGTGTCCTCGGTGGTGAAGGTCGGCAGGTGCCCGGAGAACTCGGGGTTGCCCGGGGTGAACATGCTCGCCCACAGCCGCCGCCAGCCGTCCTTCCCGGACCGCGCCGTCGCCTCGAAGTCCTGCGCCGCGGTGCGGGCCTGGACCGAGACGCTGTCGGGGTCGGTGCCGTACGCGCAGGCGATCCCGATTTCCACGCTCCGGCCGGGCTCGATCCGGCAGGTCCAGCTCGCCCGCCCACCGGCGCCCTCGCTGCGCAGCTCGCGGGGCGGATGGGTGAAGGCGTAGGCGGCGTGCGCCGGCGATCGGGAGTCCGTGAAGGCGACCGTTCCGTTCTCGATGCGGGAGATCCAGCGGCGTGACTCGGTCCAGTGCCGGGTACGAGCACGTTCTGCTCCCGCGAGCCGCAGTACGACGTGGTCGGCGTCGACTTCGACGCGGATGCGGTGCCAGTCGCCGATGGCGAGTTCGGCGTCGCTGGACTCCCGTTCCCCGGTGATGCCGAGCCACAGCCGGCCGTCCTCGACACCGACCTGCAGCGAGTCGGGATGGTTGCCGTGCGTGAGTACCGTTCCGGACTGTGCCGCCGTATCGAGACGCAGCTCGAAGCTGATGGTCGTGCCGGGGGAGAGCGTGAAGGGACGAAGAGAGCTCTCGTCGTCGGGTGTCAGGGCGATCGGGCCGTCGGCCCGCAGGATCACGTCGCCGTCGGCCGCCGTCACCCGGAGCCCGCGTACGCCACCCTCGACGCCGGCCCGCGGCTCCGGCTCCTTGTCGTGACTGACGTGGGCAGGCAACGCGTCGTCGAGGAGCATGGGGCCTTGCTCCTCATCGCGTTGGATCCCTGGGACGCGGGGCCTGCCGAGGCGCAGGCGTCGCGGGGCGGGGGACAGCAGGTAATGCGGCTCGCGTCCGCCGGTGGTGGCCCGGATGCGTTCCAGCGCCATGAAGTCGTGGTGCATGCCGTGGTTCCACGGGCCGTCGTACAGCCAGCCGTACCCGGTCTCGGAGTGGGCGACCATCGCGAAGAGATCCTGGGCCAACTCGGCCGTGCGCGGCGTGGCGCTCTCGTTGGTGACCGTGATCCGCCACAGGAGCAGGTCCCGGGACAGCGCCATGCGGGTGTCCGTGGTCAGCGACAGTCCGTCGGGGCTCCGGTGTTCGCGTTGCACGCCCCACGGTTTCCACAGGAACCGCTGGGCGGCCGGGACATGGCCGTCCACGCGCAGCTCGCCGGTGTGATACCCGAAGGTGAACGGCGGAGCTGCCAGCCAGGACAGGGAGGTCAGGTCGTGGTTGACCTGCGCCTGCCCCTGCTGGTTGCGCAGGGAGGGCAGGTGCGCGATCTCGTCCGCGCCGACCCAGTGCCCGGCGACGTCGTCCAGGTCCGGGACGCCGGTGCTGCCGATGCCCGCGGCCCGGGCGGCGGTGTTCGTGGTCACTTGGTGGCTCCCGAGGTCAGTCCGGCGATGAACTGCTTCTGCAGCGCGAGGTAGCCGGCGACGGGAATGACCGCTGCCAGGAGCATCACCCCGAACAACTGGGCGTAGTCGGTGGAGAACTGACCGACCGACAGATACAGCCCGGTGGTGATCGTCTGACCGTGCAGCGGGCCGAGGATGAACTGCGGATTCATGAAGTCGTTCCAGATCCACAGTGAAAGGAAGATCGTGACGGTCGCGGTGGCCGGGCGCAGCAGCGGCATGACGATCGTCCACCAGACCCGCAGACTTCCGGCGCCGTCCACGGTCGCGGCCTCGATGATCTCGCCGGGGACCGACCGCAGGAAGCCGGAGTAGACGAACACCGCGAACGACAGGTAGCCGCCGCCGACGTTGGCCAGGACAAGGCCCGGATAGGTGTGGTCCAGGTGCAGGAAGGTCAGGATGCGGATGGTGGGCAGCAGGATCACCGCGGGCGGGATCATCAGGCCGGCCGCGAAGCCCGCCAGGACGATTGCGCGCAGCCGGGACGAGCGGCGGGACAGCCAGAAGCTCAGGGCCGCGCCCAGCGGGATGATCAGCAGCACCGAGACGACCACGGTGACCGCGGAGTTGGTCAGCCCGATCTGGACGATCCGGTCGGGCCGGGCGAGGGCGTCCGTGAGGTTGTGCGTGGTCGGCGGAGCGGGGGGAGCCGCGGGATCGCGGACGATCTGGTCCTGCGTCTTGAATGCGTTGACGATCGTGAGATAGACGGGACTGACGAAGGCGAGCGTGAGCAGACCGGCTGCCACGAGGTGTCCCCGCGTAGCCCAGGGACGGCGGCGCGGGTGCGGCACCATTACTGCCCGCGGGGCCACGGTCCGCTCCTGGGACGCGGGCAGGTGCGACGTCGACGTGCTCACAGGTCCACCTCCCGGCGGCGCAGCAGCGCGGTCACGGACAGCGCGATCGCGATCGAGACGACGAGCAGGAGCATCGCGACGGCCGAGGCGTAGCCGTAGCGGTCGTCCGTGAAGGCGAGCTGGATGATGTAAAGAGCGGTGGACTGCGTGGAGTTGGCCGGGCCTCCGGAGGTGAGCACCGCGATGATGTCGTAGAGCTTCAGCATCGTGATCAGCGAGATGGTGACGCTGATGGTGGTCCCCGGGGCCAGCATCGGGAACGTGATCCGGCGGAACCGCTGCCAGCGGCCGGCCCCGTCGACCATCGCGGCCTGGTACAGCTCGACGGGGATCGACTGGAGCGCGGCCAGGTGGACGACGGTGGTGAACCCCGTCAGCACCCAGGCCGCGACGATGCCCACGGACAGGACGGCCAGGTGCGGACTGCCCAGCCAGGTGATCGGCTTGTCGATGATGCCCAGCGAGACCAGGACGTTGTCGAGGATGCCGTCGCGGGCCAGGATGTAGCGCCAGACGTAACCGACGATGACGCCGGACAGCACCTGCGGCAGAAACGCGACGGTGCGCATCATCCGGAAGCTCAGCGACGTCCTGTTGAGCAGCATCGCGAACCCGATGCCGGCGGCGTTGGCCGCGACCGTCACCGCGCCGGCCAGCAGGAGGGTGAAGCCGAGACTTCCGGCCAGCGCGCTGTCGTGCGCCATCTCCGTGTAGTTGGCCAGGCCGACGAAGTCGGCCCGCGCCAGCAGCGGGTTCTCGTCGGTGAGACTCTTCCAGGCGCTCATGATCACGGGAACGGCGACGAAGAGGACGTACAAACCCAGCGCGAGGAGCGCGATCGACTCCAGGGCGAAGTCGCCACGTCGTCGGCGTAGTCGGGTGGACACGGCTCGGGTGGTCATAGCTCTTCCCTCGGAGGAGATCTGCCGACGCCGGGACGGTAGGGCCGGGCCGGTGACGTGGCTCACTTGGTCGCCGAGTCCCAGGCGGCGTCCAGCTTGGCCAGCTGTCCGTCGACGTCGTCGGACGAGAACAGCGCCTGACTGGCCGCGTAGAAGGCGTTGTTGAGCCCCGAGGGCATGGAGTCGTCATTGGTCGCCCAGCCGAACGCCGAGACCTTCGTGTTCTGTTGGGTCACGTAGGAGTAGGAGTCCTTGAAGACCTTGGTGACGTCCACGCCGTAGTCGTCGAGGGTCTTGTTCTTGAGCATCGGGAACGCGCCGTCGCCCTCGATCAGCGCCTTGTAGTTGGCCGGGTCTAGCGACCAGGCCTCGGCGAACGCGGTCGCCTTGGCGGGATCCTTGGCCTTGACGCTGATCGCCATGGAGCCCCCCACCGAGAACGGCACCACGAGCGACCCGTCCTCGGTCGGGGTGAGGAAGGCACCGAAGTCGTCGGCGTGGTCCTTGGGCACCGCGCCGAGGAACCAGCTGCCCATCATGTACATCGCGGCCTTGCCGGAGGTGAAGTTGGTGATGGAGTCGGCGTACTTGACACCCAGGGCGCCGTCCTCGAAGTAGCCGCTCTTGACCATCGTCCGGTACTTGCCCACCGCCGCCTTGACGTTGGCGTCCGTGAACTTGACCTTGCCCGCGTAGCGTTCCTTCAGCCAGTCCGGGTTCTTGCCCAGCACGTCGGCGGAGAGGATGCCGACCAGTGGCATCGAGGCGGAGAACGGATCGCCGCCGCCCAGCTCGACCGGCGTGACGCCGGCGGCCTTGAGCTTGGCGCACACGGCCATGAACTCCGACCACGTCTTCGGGGGCGCGGCGATGTGCGCCTTGGCGAACAGCTTCTTGTTGTAGAAGACCTCGGGGATGATCTGCGAGTTGGTCGGCGGGATGTAGACCTTGCCCCGGTAGGCGTTGCCCTGGGGCAGCAGGAAGTTGGCGTCCACCCACTTCTGGTCGTACGGCTTGAGCAGCCCGGCCGTCGCGAAAGTCGACGGGGTGATCGACTGGAGCAGGTCCGGGAACTGCCCGGAGGCCTGGAGCTGTTTGGCGTACGCGTCCCGGTCCGTGCTCGGCGCGACGATCTTCTTCACTGTGACACCCGGGACCTTCTTCTCGGCGCCCGCGATCGAGGTGTCCCAGAACGTCGCGGTCAGGCTGGGCGTCTCGAAGGTGAGGTAGGTCAGGGTGCTGCCGCCTGTCCCGCTTCCGGTCGACGCGGCGGAGCATCCGGTCAGGGCGAGCGCCGCGGCGAGGCAGACAACGGTCGGACGTTTGTGCCTCATGGAAGTCTCCTGAAGGGACGATGCGGCCCGATGGATGACGGTGCCCCGAACCGGATCGACACCGCGTCACCCTTCGAGATAACGTTATCCCGAGAATAGGAGCGCGTTGCGGCCATGTGTCAAGACCTGGTCTGATATCCGTCCGATGTTTCAAGGAGGAGCTGCCGGATGACGCGAACACAGCGTGAGAGCGGGGGACGGCCCAGGCGTCCAACGATGGTCGACGTCGCGCGCGAGGCCGGCGTGGCCCTGCGCACCGTCTCACGGGTGGTCAACAACGACCCCACGGTGGGGCCGGAGTACGTCGTCAAGGTCGAGGCCGCGATCGCCGCGCTGAACTACCGCCCGGACGACCGGGCCCGCCAGCTGCGCACCGGCGTCACCGGAACGATCGGCGCCGCCGTCCGCCGGATCGCCGAGACCAACCCCGAACTGGCCGCGATCGAACGAACGGCCCGGGACGCGGGCCTGACCCTCTTCGCCGCCTCCACGGACTTCGACGAGACCAGGGAACGCGACATCCTGATCTCCATGTGCCGGCAGCGCCTCGACGGCATCATCGTCGAGCCGTTCGGCGAGAACCACGCCTACCTCCAGCCCGAACTGGACGCGGGCGTGCCGCTGGTGGCCATGGACCGCCCGATGAGCGGAATCTCCGTGGACTGCGTCATGTCCGACAACGCCTCCGGCATCGGCATGGCCTTCCACCACCTCCACCAGCACGGCCACCGCCGCATCGCCTACATCGGCGACAGCGAACGCGTCTTCTCCGGCCGGGAGCGGGCAGCGGCCTTCCGCGCGGCCCTGCGCGCCCACGGCGAGGCGGTCGAGGGCCTGGTGCACCCCGGCGAGATCACCCCGGAACGGGTGGCCGCCGCCCTGGACACGGCGCTGCACGGCCCGGACCCGGCAACCGCCCTCGTCACCGGCAACATGGACACCACACTCGCGGTCCTACGGCACCTCGGCCCCGCAGCGGCCTCCGGCCTGGCCCTCGTGGGCTTCGACGAGGTCCCCCTGGCCGATCTCCTGCAACCCGCCCTCACCGTCATCGCCCAGCACACCCCCGAGATCGGCCGAACCGCCGTCGAACTGCTGCGCGCCCGCATCGCCGACCCCGGCCGCCCGGTGCAGACGGTGATCGTCCCGGTCACGTTGAAGATCCGCGGTTCGGGCGAGGTACGCGCCTGACGGCCTGGGGCACGGGGAGGGGCCGGATGCGCGGTGCCCCGGGTCGGGGAGCCGTCAGCCGCCCGTGTTGTCCGGGGGCGTGGGGTGCGGAGCGGCGCAGGCGTGGGGCCGGCGCTCGATGTCGTGGGTGCGGGCTGCTGCTGTGCCCAGGCCTGGGTGTTTGCAACTGGCCTGTCCAGGTTTCGCTGCTGCCTCCGAAGAGGACCTTGCGGGGGAGGCGGAATGCGGCGACCGGGGCTGGTGCAAACGCTTTGATGTCGGGTTGGCGCGACACGGTCTCAAGTCGAGGTGGTTGAGTGGCCGTCGATACACCACTCCAGCGGACCTGGCGGATGTTGCACGACCAGCAGTGCACCACCCGCCGGGGTTTGCCTCAGCCCATGGCGACCGCTGAAGCCCAGTCGAGATCAACGCCCATCTGATCTGGGGCGTGTGGCGAAAGTGGGGATGGAGCTCATAGTGTCCACGAAATTGTTGGGCGGCTATGGACGTTGATCACGTCATGACTCAAGGACCAGCGCCTCGCCCACTGTCCGACGAAGCCCTCTCCAACCTGCTTGGCAGTCAGCAGTTCGGCACGCTCGCCACCGTCAAGCGCAGTGGCCATCCCCACCTGACCACCATGCTGTACAGCTGGGACTCCGAGGCCCGCATCGTGCGGTTCTCAACGACGGTCGACCGCATCAAGGTCGGACACCTGCGACGCGACCCGCGTGCCTCGCTGCATGTGCAGGGCGGCGACGTGTGGTCGTTCGCCGTCGCCGAAGGCGAGGCCGAAGTCTCGGAGATCACGACGGTTCCTGGCGATGAGGTTGGTCGGGAACTGCTCGGAATGATCCCGCCGGCCGCGAAGCCGGGGAATGAAGACGCGTTTCTGGAGCAGCTGGTTGCCGAGCGCCGAGTGGTCGTCCGGTTGACAGTTGACCGGCTGTACGGAACAGCACTCGACATCAACGGCTAGGCGGTTTCGTTTGGATCACCTGGCTGACCAGAGGAAGATGCTCGCAATGTGGAGTCCGGCCAGGTAGATGGCTGCTGTCTTCTCGTAGCGGGTGGCGATGCCTCGCCACTGTTTCAAGCGGTTGATGCAGCGTTCGACCGCGTTGCGTTGCTTGTAGGTCTCGCGGTCGAAGGCGGGTGGCCTGTCACCCCGGCTGCCGCGTCGCAGACGGTGGCCGCGTTGATCGGCCGGCACGGGGATGACCGTCCGGATGCCGCGCCGCCTGAAGTGTTCACGGATGACCCGGGACGAATACGCCTTGTCTGCTC
The DNA here is from genome assembly GCF_040634235.1 of Streptomyces sp. NPDC007157. Taxonomy (NCBI): domain Bacteria; kingdom Bacillati; phylum Actinomycetota; class Actinomycetes; order Kitasatosporales; family Streptomycetaceae; genus Streptomyces; species Streptomyces sp. NPDC007157. The sequence goes on along the minus strand of NZ_JBEYFE010000017.1, from coordinate 7,312 downwards.
GGACTGCCGCTGGCCGGGTCCGGGGCCGTCCACGCCGTCGGGGAACACGCAGCCGCGCCATCACGTCAGCGAAGGCAGGCGCGTCACCGGCCTGTCCGGCGGTGAGATGGAAGGCCAGGGGCCGGCAGTCGCCATCGGCCGCGAGGGCTCAGCACCGTTGTCGACTGGGCATGCGGGCGTGATCGCGCACTATGCGGTCGCAACGCCCAGGAAGCGCAGCACCGCCAGGACGCGGCGGTGGTCGGCGTCGGCCTTGGGCAGGTCGAGCTTGGTGAAGATGCTGTTGATGTGCTTGGCGACCGCGCTCTCGCTCACGACCAGCTCGGCGGCGACGCCTGAGTTGGACCGGCCGCCCGCCATCAGCTCCAGCACCTCCCGCTCGCGCGGTGTCAGCCGGTCGAGCGGATCGCTGTGCCGGCGCACCAGCAGCTGCGCGACGACCTGCGGGTCGAGCGCGGTGCCGCCGGCCGCCACCCGGCGTACCGCCTCGGCGAACTCCTCCACGTCGGCGACCCGTTGCTTGAGCAGATAGCCGACGCCCGAGGTGTTGGCGGCGAGCAGATCGGCGGCGTACCTCTCCTCCACGTACTGCGACAGCAGGAGCACGGCGGTACGCGGATACTGGCGGCGGATCACCAGCGCGGCGCGCACTCCCTCGTCGGTGAAGCCGGGCGGCATGCGCACGTCGACCACGGCGATGTCGGGCCGGTGCTCCTCGACGGCTGCCAGCAGCCCTTCAGCGTCGGCGACTTGCGCGCACATCTCGAAGCCGGCCGCCTCCAGCACCTTGACCACGCCGATGCGCAGCAAGAGGGAATCCTCGGCGATCACGGCGCGCACGGCAGCTCCACGGTGATGACGGTCGGGCCCCCGGCGGGGCTGCGGCAGGAGAACGTGCCGTCGACGGACGCGACGCGCTTGGCGAGCCCGGCGAGCCCGGTGCCACCGCCGGCCGCCGCGAGATCCGCGCCGCCCGCGCCGTCGTCCGCGACGACCACCAGCAGTGTCTCCCCGATCCGCTCCACGGTCACGTCCGCCCGGGTCGCCTGGGCGTGTTTGACCACGTTCGTCAGGGCTTCGGAGACCACGAAGTACGCGACGGCCTCGACCGTGGGTGAGGGGCGCTGCGGCAGGTCCACCGCCACGCGTACCGGGATCGGGAGGCGGGCGGCGACCCCGGACAGCGCGGCGTCGAGGCCGCGGTCCTCAAGGACGGCCGGATGCAGGCCGCGCACCAGGTTGTTCAGCTCGGCGATCGCCTCCTTCGCCTCGCGGTGCGCCTCGTCGATCACCTTGCGGGCGTCCTCCGGCAGGTCGCCGAGGGTGGACCTTGCCAGGCCCAGGTTGACGGCGAGTGAGACGAGGCGCTGCTGTGCGCCGTCGTGCAGGGCGCGCTCGATCCGCCGCCGCTCGGCGTCGGCGGCGTCGAGCACACCGGCCCGGCTCTCGGCGAGATCGGCTACCCGGCGGGCCAGCTTCTCCGTGCGGCTGGGGCCGAGAAGGACCTCGGCCGCCCGGGTCTCCAGCCGCACCAGAGCGCCGGTCAGCCGGGGCCCGAGGAACAGCAGGGCGAGGCCGCCGGCGGTGATGTACGCGGCCTGCGTCGTGTACCCGACGTCGGTGACCCGCCACTGCGGGGGCAGCGCCCAGATCCACACGTAGATGGAGGCGGCCACGAGAGCGACGGCCCAGACGGCGAGGACGGCGAGGTCCAGGACAGCGAGCAGTGGACCCGCCACGGCGTGGTAGCAGACCTGCCGCCACAAGGCCCGGCCGGTCAGCCGGCGCACCGCCGACTTCCAGTTGCGTCCCGGCCCGGGTGCGGCGGGGCGCGGGAGGTCCTTGCCGACGAGCGCCCGGTAGCGCCGCCGCTGCCCGACGGTCAGCAGGGGTGTCACCACGAGCGTGAGCAGCACGGGCAGCGCCACGAGCGTGAGCAGCACGGGCAGCGGAGTCACGGCCGGCACCAACGCCGCCATCGTGCCGACCAACCAGAGCCACAGTGGCACCACGGCGAGATGGAGCGGCAGGCCGGCGGCGACAAGCGCGGTCCGGTGTCCCGCCCTGCGGAACGGCCGGCCCAGCACCAGCTGCAGCCACGTCTTGAGTTGCATGCGTCAAACGGTAAAGCCGCAGGCCATCCCCGTGCCATGACGCTCCCGCCCGATTCGGGGGTGCACTTATCTCCACCCCGGGTCGGAACCCTGCGTGACTGACGGCGCCTTGGTGTGCGGCGGAGGGTGGAGCACGTGAAGGAGAGAGCCGGCGGGGAGCAGGGGAAGACGATGCGTCAACTGGGCTTGTGCGATGAGAAAATGGCCAGCGCCGAGGACTTCGACCGCGCCGAGGTCATCCCGCTCCACGAAGAGGCGGAGGAACCGCGCCCGGCGCGGGGCATGCGGCGGGCCGGGTGGCTGCTGGTCGCCTGCGGGCTCGCCCTGCTGCCGTGGCTGTACGTGCTGGCCACCGGCCTGCCGGCCACCGCGACCGCGGCGCACTGGCCGGTCGCCTGGGTCGGGCTCGACGCGCTGGAGGCGCTCGGCCTGATCGCCACCGGCCTCCTCGCCGCCCGCGGCGACCGGCGGGACGCCCTGGCAGCCGCCGCGACCGCGACGCTGCTTGTGGTGGACGCCTGGTTCGACACCACGACCGCGGCCCCGGGCGGCGACTTCGCCTCCGCGGTCGCCATGGCGCTCGGCGCCGAGCTGCCGCTCGCCGCGCTGTGCGGCCGGCTGGCGCTGCGGGCGCTGAGCCGGCCCGCGTGACGCCGACCGCCCGACTACGTACCACGGACCGAATCGATCCACCGGAGAACACCATGCACCGCATCGCCGCCGTCCCCGTCGCCCCGATCCCGGCCCGGACCCGCTGGGCGGTCGCCGCCGGCGTCGGCGCCGCGTTGGCCGCCGCCTGGTGGCTGGGCGACACGGCGCCCTATCCGTACACCCAACGCGGCCTGCTCGACGTGCCGTTGCCGTTCCTGACCGCCGACCGGATGGACGCCGTACTGCGGCCGCGGCCGGGGGAGCGGATGCTGGAGATCGGCCCGGGGACGGGCCTGCAGTCGCTGCACGTCGCCCCGCAGCTCGGGCCGGAGGGACGGCTCGATGTGCTCGACATCCAGCAGGAGATGCTCGACCACGTGATGTGCCGCGCCGATCGCGACGGCCTGGCGACGATCAGGCCCACCCGCTCGGACGCACGTGAACTGCCCTACGCCGACGGGACATTCGACGCCGTATACGCCGTGACCGCGCTCGGCGAGATCCCCGAGCCGGATCGGGTACTGCGCGAGGCGGCACGGGTGCTGGCACCAGGCGGGCGGCTGGTGATCGGCGAGTTCTTCGACCGGCACTGGATCCCCTTCGGCCGGCTGCACCTGCTCGCCGACGCCGCCGGCCTCCACCTGACCGAGCGCCGCGGCCCAAGCCCGGCATACCTCGCCTGCTTCCGACCCTGCAGAGCCGACGCGCCAGGCCACCAGAGCGAGCGCCTCGCCCACAGCGACCGGGACACCAACGACGGGGAAGCGTGAGCACCGCACGCAGGGACCGCGATCACCGAGCTGAACAACCTGGCGCGCGGTAGGCCGCTCCAAGAGGCGAGCGGGCTCCGCCCCAACCGCGGCCAGCCACGAAAACCGCGGCGCCCCCACGAGGTGGGAGGGGAGTCCTGTGGCTTCTGCTGCGTGAATCCGGTCATCGATTGCGCTGGGCCCCTCTCCGGCAGCAAGCCCGGACGGCGGCCATAACGCGAATGCGTCCAGCAGCCTCGCGGAGTTCTGCGGGCGGGCCTGTGGCGGTGCAGTGCCGACCGGCCCATTCCGCGCGGTTTTCGGCGGTGCTACCCAGCCACAGGTGAGCGGGGCTGGTGTAGGCGGTTTCTTCTGAATCAAGGTGGGGGTGAGTGATGACGGCGGTTCTGGGGTGGCACCCTGGAGCGATGCGACCTGGGACCGACGTCACCGAGAACGGCCCGCGGCATCTGCTCAATGAGTGGGATCCGATCGGCGTCGCTGACGCGGTGCAGGAGGAGTACGACTGCATACTCGTCCCTCTCCTTCAGCGGCTCCGGGGGCGCCGACCAGGCGGAGATCGGTGAGTTCCTGCGACATGAGCTGGAAGACCACTTCGGTCTCACCCCTCTTCCGTCAGAGCCGGAAGAGATGGCTGCCCGGGTGTCCTGGTGGACAGCTGCCGGGAAAACCGATGGCATCGGCTGCGTGTAGTCACTCCCTTCGGATCGTCTGCTCGTTTGTCCTGGTGTGCCGTTGACTGACGCGCAGTGGGCGCGGATCGAGCCGTTGCTTCCGGACCGGACACCGAAGCGGGGTGGCCGGTGGCGGGACCACCGTCTCGGTGGACTGCACGATCGTGCGAGCCCACCAGCACGCGGCCGGAGCCCGCAAAAAGGGGCCCCGGCCGACGAGCTGTACGACCACGCCATCGGCCGGTCCCGTGGCGGACTGACCACGAAGATCCATCTCGCGGCCGATGGCAACTGCCGGCCCCTGGCCTTCCATCTCACCGCCGGACCGGCCGGTGACGCGCCTGCCTTCGCTGACGTGATGGCGCGGCTGCGTGTTCCCCTTCCGTCCAGGTCGGGAGCTGTAATCCCGATGACGAGGACGCCGGCCGCACTCTTCTCCTGCATGGCTCCGGCCCTGGCGACGAGATGTCACCGGGGCCGGATCGTGGTAGCGGGGGCGGGATTTGAACCTGCGACCTCTGGGTTATGAGCCCAGCGAGCTACCGAGCTGCTCCACCCCGCGTCGGTCTGACCAGGCTACGGGATGCCGGCAGCGCGAGCGTGGGATTTTCGCGCGGTTCCGATTGTCCTGGTCGCCGTGCAGCGCAGCAGCACACCCGGCGACGCAAGGTCCGGCACATCCTCCTGCGCTACCCGCTGATGCAGCCACTCCACACGCCCACTACGGACGTTGAGCGCCCGAGAGCGCTTTTTCCTTGCGCCTCAGCTCGATGATTCGGGCGCCGACACCGCGGATCGGTACAAAGTGCGCGCGGCCGAACAGCGTTGTCAAGCTTACGGCTACTTGCTCCATCCACTTCCCTGCCCGCCGTTTCCGGCGCTTCAGCCGGTCGTGTTCCCGACAAGCCCGGCGAACCACGACCTGACCACTCGACAACGAGCGTGTCGGCAATGGCTGAGGAACTCCCACGAAGCCTCTGCGCACGGATGGCGAGAGCTTGGGCACTCAGATGCTGTTGGCGATGCGCTCGTGGTCCCGTTCGCCCTCGCGGGTCTGGATACCAGCCGCGAGCAGCTTGTGGGCGAGCTCGGTGACCTCATCGCCGAACGCCGCAAACAGGCCCTCGTTCTCAACGGCATACGCCGCGTGAGGAATGGGCTGCGCGACCGCGTCGACCGCGGCCTTGGTGACGGAGAGCACCTCCGGCCGCAGGCCGGCGATCCGTCGGGCAAGAGTGTCGACGAATGCATCGAGTTCTGCGGCGGGCAGCGCACGGTTGATCAGGCCATACCGTTCCGCGAGCTCCGCGCCCACGAGTTCGGCGCCGAGGATGAGCTCCAGCGCGCGGGCCCTGCCCGCCAGGCGCGTCATGTTCACCGTGCCGCCGCCCCCTGGGAGGATCCCCATCAAAGACTCCGGCTGCCCCTGCCCCGACTTGCCGATCGCCGCGAATCGCATGTCCAGGTACATGAAGAACTCATTGCCCGCGCCGCGCGCGAAGCCCGCCAGCTTGCCGATGGTGACCTGCGGCAGCGAGCGGACCTCCTCGCTCATCGCCTGGAGGATATTCAGGCCCTCGGGGATGGCCGAGTCCGGTGCGGCCGCTATCGCAGCGCGAGTGGCTGTAGGCAGCGCGTCAGGGTCGGTGAGGTAGGCCATGTCACCGTGCGCAACGAAGAACTCCGGGTCAGCACTCTCGAAGACAATGACGCGGACGTCGGCGTCGTCGCGCACACGCGCGACGAATGCCCGGAGTGACGGCAGGAGCACCGCGTCCATCAGATTGAGCGGCGGGTGATCGATTGTCACCGTCGCGACCCTGTCCGAGACGTCGATCGTCAGGGCGGGAAGGTCTTCGTAGCTCATGAGGTGGCTCCATTTCGCGGTAAGGGACGGCCCGTGAACGGGCCGCTTGCTGGGGACAGCGTCGCGAACCTCAGCATCGCGGCTGACACCGAGTGTCAGATTAGGAACTTGTACCCGAAGAAGCAAACGAGTGTGCCGGAGTACACTCGTCCCCATGAGTGCAGCGCCAGTCGGTACCCGTGAGATCAGCCGCCACGCGGTGCGAGCAGAGCTGGCCCGCGTCGCGTTCAACCGGTTCTGCCTCACCGGCTTCAACCAGGTCACCTTCGCCGACCTCGCCGAAGCCGCCGGGGTGTCGCGGAGCACCTTCCTGCGCTACTTCGGCACCAAGGAAGACGTGGTCCTGTTCGTCTTCGACCCTGTCGGTGACGTCATCGCCGACGCCCTCGATGCCGGCCGGGCCAACCAGGACGACTGGGACAGGCTGCGCAACGCCCTGGAGTCAGCCGTGACGTTCCTCGTGCGCGACGTCCAGGAACTCGTGACGATCCTCGGCCTCATCGATGAGACCCCAGCCCTTTGCGCACGCCTCCGGGAGAAGCAGGCCGAATGGCGACCAGGGATCGTTGCCCGACTCCAGGAGACAGCTTCCTCGGCCGACGAGCCAGCGGTTATCGCCCACGTTCGCGTTGCGGCGGCGCTCGAATGCTTGTGGATCGTCCTCGGACAGTGGAGTGCGAGCGGCGGCCAAGAAGACCTCGGCACACTGCTGGACACTGCGTTCGCCGCCTTCTCGATCCCGGCATGCCGGCAGTCGGACGCTCCGTTGTAAAGGGCCGAGGCGGCGGCTTCCTCGGAGGTGCCGAAGCGGCCGAAAGGAGTGGTCGATCCGGCGGCTGTGATCGCGTCGGCGGAGTCCAGTCCCGGCCGCGAGTGCAGGAGTGGGGTGTCGATCCGGCCGAAGCGGACGGTGTTTACGCGCAGCCGTGCGGGGCCGCCGAGGCCCCTACAGCGCCTATCTGCGCGACCTCTAACTGATCGTTTCAGAATGATCGAGAGAGCCGCCGCAGGCAGATGATCGAGCAGGCGAGTTCAAGGAGCCCCTGGTGAAGGTCTGCCCGGTACTCGTAGCGGATGCGCAGGCGCTTGAACTGGTGCAGCCAGGCGAACGCGCGCTCCACGACCCAGCGCACTTTGCCGAGTCCGGAGCCGTGAGCGATGCCGCGTCGGGCGATCACCGGCTTGATGCCGCGCTTCCACAGCTGGCGGCGGTAGTTGTCGAAGTCGTAACCCCGG